>MUCK01000038.1 GCA_002816705.1 SAR202 cluster bacterium Casp-Chloro-G4 | reverse complement strand
ACAGTCTGGGAGGCTGTCCAGGACCGTAAGGCACGATTCAAGGGCACCAAGTCCGACGCAAAGCACCGTGACAACTTCCCCCTCGCTGGCCTCACCTTCTGCGCCAGTTGCGGTCAACGTTTCGTCCACAACCTCAGCCGCTACCGCTACCAAAAGCGCGCTGACGGCACCAAGTTCAAAGTCCCCAGGGTCACCCCAGACAGGTGGTACACCTGTATAGAAGGGCGTACCGGGAGAAGGGGGATTGAGGGCTTTCAATGCGAACGCCGGAGTATAGGCGCAGGCAAGCTAGAGAGGGCCGTCTGGGATAAGGTCGCCTCCGTCCTCCGCAACCCCCAGCTAGTGCTTGAACTCCTTGAGGAACGTCGCAGGGAGTTCAAGGAGACCGGGACATCGAAAGACCTGGAGGTCAAGAGAGCAGAATTGAGCAGCCTTGATGCGGAGAGGGAGCGAATACTAGATTCCCACCAGCGGGGCTACATGACTGATGCTGAAAGGGACAAACGCATGAAGTCCATAACCGAGCGCCGAGAGTTCCATTCAAGGGACCTGGACCGCATGGACGCTGAACTTCGTAACCTGGAACACAAGGCCATGATGGTCGAATCCTTTACCGCCAATGCCCGGACCATAGCTTCCAGACTGGATGAACTCACTGAGGCTGAGAGGGGCGATGTCATGAGATCCATGGTTTCGAGAGTTGTGATAGGTGAGACTATCGAAGTGACCATGCTCGTGGAGCCCGGTGACACCATGGAAAGTGGATTGAATATGCTGCCTTTAAATGGAGCGGTCATGCCTTGGCGTCGCTGATGCTGTGCAGGTTGCAGAGCTCGCCATAGGTTGCCTTGCCCAAGCCGCCCAGGCCCCCAAACGTGGCCAGCACTCGCGAAGCCAGCGTCAGCACGCTCTCGCCTTCCGAACCGACCCGCAACAGTATGGCGATAAGCTCCGAGTTGCTCAGGTAGCTTGGGCCATAATCGCGCAAACGCTCCCTGGGGCGCTCGCCCTGAGGCAGATCGCGAATCATGGTGGCGTAGCGCCCTTCGACATCTGTGGTCATGGCATCACCTGTGGCCTTTATTCAGAGGTTATGCGCGTATATTACAGCGACGGGCCACGAAGTCCAAGCCCTGACTCTCTGCATACGTAGCTAAATATACCCGCTTTACGTTTCCTTACGGCCTCTTCCCAGCGGCTCGATAAGCCTCACGCAGATGCCCTATAATAGTCTGCGTCATTCGACAGCCTAACGACTCAATGCAGAGCAAAGGAAAAGATATTGATTAACCGAGACCGCCTGGTAAAAACCTTCATGGACCTGGTCCAGATCGACAGCCCTTCCGGGGAAGAGGAGGCAATGGCCCAGGAAATGACGCGTCGACTGGAAGGCTTTGGCCTAAAGGTGACTCGGGACGCATATGGCAATATGGTCGCCAGTGACGGTGGTGAGAACCCCATCCTACTGTCTGCGCACCTGGATACTGTTGAACCTGGGCGCGGCATCAAACCCTCCATCGACGGCGACAGAATTGTGTCCGACGGCACAACAATACTTGGCGGCGACTGCAAGTGCGGTGTGGCTGCCATTCTGGAAGGGCTAGAGTCTGTATTCGAGGACGGAACCCCGCATGTGGGTATCGAAGTCGCCTTCACTCGTGAGGAGGAGATAGGCCTCGTTGGCGCCCGCAACCTGGACTTCTCCCTGATCACTGCTAAAGAAGCAATTGTATTCGACGGCGAGGGCCCTGCCAGCCAGATAACTTCTGCCAGCCCGACGTACATCGGATTCGACATCGAGATTACTGGCCGGGCAGCGCACGCAGGTGTGGAACCGGAAAAGGGTATTTCCGCCATACGTATCGCCGCAGAGTTAATCACACGTCTGCCTCAGGGCCGACTGGACGACGAAACTACCTTCAACGTAGGCACAATCGAAGGTGGCAGCGTCCGCAACGCCGTGGCGGAGAACACGCTGGTGCGCGGTGAATTCCGCAGCCGTAATCTGGAAACACTGGACGACATTCGCACTCAAATCTCCGACGCCATCAAAGAGGTGCAGGCCATGTTCCCAGAGGCCGAGATAGGCAATCACCTCCATACGGAGTTCGAGACCTATACGCTAACGGACGATGATGCAGCCACAATTCGGGTCAAGTCTACGTTGCGTGGGCTAGGCATGGAGCCTGTCATGCACCCCTCTGGGGGCGGCACGGACGGCAACGTCTTTCGCCTGAACGATATCAGCGCAGTCGTGATTGGAATGGCCGACCACGGCATGCACACGGTGCGGGAGTACGTCGTTATCCCAGAGTTGGTGGATACCGCCCACCTATGCGAAGCGCTCTTGCGGACGTCGTAGCATCGTGTCGACATCGCTGACCTACTACGGCCATTGCGCCTTCCTCTGGCAGGCGGAGGGCGGTCCCAGTTTGCTGGTTGACCCCTTCGGCAACTCCGAGGACAGACACTGGTTTCCCGAGCCCTTTCCACCGCTGCAGGCCGATGTCGTGATGGTGACTCACGACCATTTCGACCATAATCATTTCCATAGGATTTCGAACTGCCCAACCGTTCTTCGCGGGGAGGGTAACTTCACTCTCGGCGACTTCAGCATTAGCGGTTTCACGGACATACACTCCGGCCGGTCTGGTCTTCTTGGAATGAAGAACACTGTCTTCACGGTAGAGGTCGGAGGCATACGTTACTGCCACATAGGCGACAACCGACACGATATGCCTGAGGTCGTAGCGCAGGGGATAGGCGAGATTGATGTGCTAATGGTCACCGTGGACGACTCCTGCCATCTTCTCAGTTACGTCCAGGTGGATGAGTTGATTGACCGGCTCAAGCCGCGAGTTGTAATACCTATGCACTACTACATCCCTGGTTTAACTACTGTCGAGTCCTCTCTAAGGTCGGCGGAAGGCTGGTTGGAAACCCAGGGCAACGTTCGATTCCTGGGAGTGAGCAGCCTTGAGATGGACAACAACGATATCCCGCAGTCCAAGCAGATATGGGTGATGAATCATGCCGTCTGACAACAACATTGATGTGAGGCTGGCTTACGGCAAGGACGGTCTTATGGTGAGGCTGCCCAGGGACAGGACCACGGTAATCGAGCCGACATATGTCCCCGGCCTGCCTGACCAGGAGGGTGCCTTGAGGACCGCGCTACGTAATCCTGTCGGCGCGAAGCCTTTGAGGCAGCTGGCGCAATCGGGCCAGACTGTCGTCATATCCGTTTGCGACGGCACTAGGCCCATGCCGAGCAAAGTGGTGCTGCCGGCGGTTCTAGCAGAGCTTGGTCACATTCCAAATGGTGACATCACCTTACTGATCGCAACAGGCACGCACAGGCCCAACACGGATGATGAGTTGAGAGACATGCTGGGCGACGATATTGTTTCAAACTACCGCGTGATCAATCACTCTGCTTTCGATTCCGATGTCCTGGAACACGTCGCCGATACACCGGAAGGCATACCCGTTTACCTTAACCGAGCCTGGGCGGAAAGTGACGTCAGAATAACTACCGGTTTCGTGGAACCACACTTCTTTGCCGGCTTTAGTGGAGGCCCAAAGATGGTTGCGCCGGGGCTGGCCGGGTTCGATACGATCATGCGGCTGCACGACGCCACAATGATCGGTCATCCCAACGCCACATGGGGCATAACGAAGGGTAATCCTATCCACGACGCCGTGCGTGGCATAGCCAAGCAGGCAGGCGTCGACTTCAGTTTGGACGTAACTATCAACCGTAACCGGCAGATAACCAGCGCCTATGCGGGCGAGATGTTCCAGGTCCATCAGGCGGCCTGCCAGGTGGCCAAACGTTCCGCAATGCAAGCTGTGAATGCTCCTTACGAGGTGGTGCTGACAACCAACAGCGGTTACCCTCTGGACCAGAACCTATACCAGGCGGTGAAGGGAATGTCAGCGGCTGCCCAGGTAGTCACACAAGGCGGCACCATCATATGCGCGGCTGAGTGTTCAGACGGCGTACCGGCCCACGGGCGATACCAGGAGATATTAGCATCCGCAACTGGCCCAGAGGATCTCCTGGCGATGATTAACACGCCCGGTTACGACAAGCACGATCAGTGGCAAGTACAGATTCAGGCGCAAATTCAGATGAGAGCCAGAGTGTTGTTGAAATCTTCGTTCCTGAGCAAGCAAGAGGTACAAGGCGCTCATCTAGAGCCTGTGGAAGACTTGTCTACCGCCGTAGAAGAAGCGTTGGCAATGCACGGATCTCAAGCCCGCATATGCGTTCTTCCGGAAGGGCCCCAAACCATACCTTACGTTGGTTGAGACATTATATTAAGAATACAAAAAGCCCAGGTCTCTAGCAGACCTGGGCTTTTCTTTTGTCTGTTTGCTATGTGGTCCTGGCCCTACCAGGGAAAAGAACCGCTCGGAATTTTAGCCTACCTTAACTACTGCGCCGGCGGCCTCTAGTTTTACCCTAACCTCTTCGGCCTCGTCCTTGCCAATGCCTTCCTTTACGGCGGAAGGGGCGGCTTCGACCAGTTCCTTGGCTTCTTTAAGACCCAATGTGGTGACTTCGCGAACGGCCTTAATCACGTTGATCTTGTTAGGTCCGATCTCCTGAATGGTCACGTTAAATTCGGTCTGCTCCTCAGCCTCAGCGGCTGCGGCTGTGCCCGCAACACCCTGCACCGTGGCCATGGACACTGGAGCGGCTGCGTTAACGCCGAACTCAGTCTCTAAAGCCTTTACCAACTCGGAGAGCTCCAGGACTGATAAGGCCTTGATGGAATCCAGAATTTCGTCTTTCGTTGCCATATGATTCCCTCCTCAGGAAAGTTTTATTCTCAAATTATTAGCTTGCTTCTTGTTCCTGTAAATTGGTTGCGTGGGCTTGTAGGACTCGTGCCAGTCCGGATAATGGTCCGTTGAGCACATTTGCCAGACCGGAAATAGGGCCTAGCATCTGGCCTAGCAGTTGGGCTACCAGTTGATCCTTGGGAGGCAGACTGGCTAGCTGTTCCACCTGCGCGGGAGACAAAACCCGGCCGTCCATGACAGCACCCGTAATGGAAAGCACGGATCGACGTTCCCTTATGAAATCCGATAGCGCTTTGGCCGGTTCCGTTGGTTCGCCGTACCCAAAGGCCACGGCGCTAGGGCCCTGTATTATTTCCCTAACCGCCGCCTGGTCTGAATTATCGGCCGCCCGGGAAGCCAACGTGTTCTTCACAACCTTGTAACGAACGTCCTTGGCCCGTAGGGCGCGACGTAAATCCGTCATTTCGCTAACGGGCAAACCAGTGTAGTTGGTGGAAATAACAATAGTTGCGCCATCAAGCCAATGCTTGAAGTCGCTTATCGCCTTTTCTTTTTTCTCCGTAGGCAATGTTCACCTCACCTAATTTTGGTCAAATAAAAAGCCCTGAGCCACAGACTCAGGGCCCGGATGTACTATAGCATCCTGACAAAAACCATTCCCTAAGAGTCTGCCTAGGCGGGCTTATAATTTAACTGCCACTCGTCATTCGAATAGCAGACCCGCTGTCTGTGGCGACTAACCTATTCTACTTTAAGTGCTGATGCGCTGGCAATATCCATCTGTATGCTTGGGCCCATGGTCGTGGTAATAAACGCCGATCGGATATACTGGCCCTTTATGCCGCTGGGTCGCGACCGAACAATATTGTCCATTAGCGTGCCCAAATTATCAAGAAGTTGGGATTCGTCGAAGCTGACCTTCCCAATGGGAGCGTGGATAATCGACGACTTGTCGACCTTGTATTCCACACGGCCTAGTTTGGCCTCGCGAACAGCCTGGGCTATATTTTGAGGCTGTACCACAGTGCCAGTCCTGGGATTGGGCATGAGGCCCTTTCGTCCCAGAATACGCCCAAGGCCTCCGATTTTACCCATCATGTCCGGTGTAGCGATGGAGACATCGAAATCAGTCCACCCACCCTCAACTTTTTTAATGAGGTCGTCTGCGCCAACAAAATCAGCGCCGGCTTCCTTTGCAAAAGTCTCACTCTCGCCCTGCGTAAACACGGTGACGCGAACTGTTTTGCCTATCCCATGAGGTAGCATTGCGACGCCTCGGATCATCTGATCGGCATGCCGTGGGTCTGAACCGGTTCGCAGGTGGATCTCTACGGTCTCGTCGAACTTTGCCGAGGAAACCTTCTTTGCAAGAGCAACCGCCTCGTCGGGCTGGTACTCTTTGTTAACATCAATCTGAGCCAAGGCCTGCTCATATCGCTTTCCTGATTTTGGCATTCGGTTAATCCTTTAATTAGGGACTGTATTGGCCCTTAATTGAAATTGTGTTATATGACTTCGATGCCCATGCTGCGGGCCGTACCTTCAATAATCTTAATGGCGCCTTCAATGTCGGCAGCATTAAGGTCGACCATTTTCATTTCTGCGATCTCTTGGAGCTTAGCCCTGGGAACCTTGGCAACCTTGTCAGCACGCGGATTGCTACTGCCTTTGGATATGCCAGCAGCCTTTCGGAGAAGGTCCGAAGCAGGCGGGCTCTTGATTACGAAGCTGAATGATCGGTCCTCGTACACGGTGATTACCACTGGCACGATGTTTCCGACCTGAGAAGAAGTCTTCTCGTTATACTCCTTCACGAAGCCCATAATGTTGACGCCGTGTTGACCGAGCGCAGGACCCACCGGAGGAGCCGGTGTGGCCTTTCCAGCTTCGATCTGGAGCTTGACTGTGGACTTTACTTTCTTGGCCAATTAATGCTTCCTCTGGGCTATGCCCGTTCAATCTGTAAGAAATCTAATTCAACAGGAGTCTCGCGTCCAAAGAAGGACACCAGTACTCTGATTTTGGATTTTTCTATGCTGACCTCGTCTACTACGCCCATGAAGTCGACAAAAGGTCCGTCTGTAATTCTAACCATTTGCCCCTTGGTGTAGCCAACTCTGACGCGAGGTTCGTCGGTTTCCATCTGGTTGAGGATGGCATCGACCTCTTTTTCTTCAAGAGGGACGGGTTTGGGACGGGCATCTCGCTCATCCTCAGCAGAAACGAAGCCTGTAACGCCCGGGGTGTTACGAACCACGTGCCAGCTCTCGTCATCCATGCGCATTTGAACCAGGATGTAACCTGGGAATACACGGTGCGGGACAGACTTACGCTTCCCGTCTTTTATCTCAATCTCTTCTTCGGTGGGGACTACCACTCGAAGTATTTTATCCTGAACATCCATGGTAGAGATCCGCTGTTCAAGATTTTTCTTGACGCGGTCCTCTTGCCCTGAATATGCATGCAGGATGTACCATCGTGGATTTATTTCTTCGCTTTTACTGACAGTCATAAATCAACCGCCCAGGATAACTACAAACATACGAGAGAAGGCGAAGTCAACGGCACCCAAAAACACGCCGATTGCTGTCGCCACACCTATAACCATAAGAGATAGACGGAAAGTCACCTGCCGAGTAGGCCAGGTGACTCTTCGCAGCTCTGAAACAATTTCGCCAAACGCGCGAAACCCCATGGCGCGTCTTGCCGCCTGGCTTCCTAGTCTGCGTGGGGCGCTAGGGTTGCGGGCCATAAATAGTTACCGAACCTCTCTGTGCAGAGTATGAACCCTGCATCGAGGGCAGTACTTCTTTAGCTCGATACGCTGTGGGTCGTTCCGCCGGTTTTTGGACGAATTGTAGCTTCGTTCGCGGCATTCGCTGCAACCCAGGTTAACCAGTATTCGATTTTCTGCTCTGCGTGCCATAATCGCTTTCCAAAAGAAGGCCGCGAGTATTGCTCGCGGCCTTCACACTAATTTCGTTCAGACTTAGTTCGTGACCTTCGTGATGACGCCGGAGCCAACTGTCCGTCCGCCCTCACGCACTGCGAAGCGTAACTGCTCATCTATAGCGACAGGCATAATCAGCTTCACTTTCATCTCAACGTTGTCACCGGGCATAACCATCTCGGTGCCTTCCGGCAAAATGATCTCACCAGTTATGTCCGTGGTGCGGATGTAGAACTGAGGCTTGTAACCGTTGAAGA
Organism: SAR202 cluster bacterium Casp-Chloro-G4; assembly: GCA_002816705.1. GTDB lineage: Bacteria > Chloroflexota > Dehalococcoidia > Lucifugimonadales > JADFKI01 > Casp-Chloro-G4. The sequence goes on along the minus strand of MUCK01000038.1, from coordinate 4,562 downwards.
ACGGTGTATGCCTACCACCCTCATCCTTACCCAGCACGTAAACCTGCGCATCATAGTCCGTATGCGGCGTAATGCTGCCTGGCGCAGCAAGGACCTGACCGCGCTCAACACCCTCGCGCTCGATACCGCGAAGGAGGAGCCCAACAGCGTCTCCTGGCTCCGCCGAGTCCAATAGCTTATGGAACATCTCGACACCTGTAACGGTTGTCGTGATGGTATCCTTCATGCCGACGATTTCGATCTGGTCGCCGACCTTAACGACACCCTGCTCCACCCGGCCCGTGACCACCGTGCCGCGTCCTTTAATGCTGAACACGTCCTCGATGGGCATAAGGAATGGAAGATCCTTGGGGCGATCGGGAACTGGAATGTAGCTATCTACAGCGTCCATAAGCTCCCAGATACCCTTGCCCCACTCGGAATCCCTTGAAAGATCATCTGCCTCTAGGGCCCTAAGGGCACTGACTCGAACTATTGGAATGTCGTCCCCCGGGAAACCGTAGGAGGTGAGCAACTCGCGAAGTTCCATCTCTACCAGTTCCAGCAACTCCTCGTCATCCATGGCGTCGACCTTGTTCAAGGCGACAACAATGGCGGGCACTTCCACCTGGCGAGCCAAGAGGATGTGCTCCCGAGTCTGTGGCATAGGGCCGTCAGGCGCGCTAACCACGAGGATAGCGCCGTCCATCTGAGCGGCACCTGTAATCATGTTTTTGATATAGTCCGCGTGACCGGGGCAGTCCACGTGAGCATAGTGTCGGCCTACAGTCTGGTACTCAACGTGCTGAATGGCTATGGTTACGCCCCTAGCCTTCTCTTCAGGCGCATTGTCGATGGTATCGAAAGCCCTAAAGTCCGCCAGACCCGCCGCACCGAGAACCTTAGTTATGGCCGCCGTCAACGTTGTTTTTCCATGGTCCACGTGACCGATAGTGCCAACGTTTACGTGTGGCTTAGTCCTCTCGAATTTTTGCTTTGCCATTCCTGCCTTCTCCTCCAATTTATGGAGCCCTCAAGCAGATTTGAACTGCTGACCTCGTTCTTACCAAGAACGCGCTCTGCCAACTGAGCTATGAGGGCAATAATGTTTGGTTACTTCGATATATGTTCTAAACGATTACCCGTTTACAATTCTAACAGACTTATTTGGTGGAGGGAGTAGGATTCGAACCTACGTAGCCCTAAGGGCGCCAGATTTACAGTCTGGTGGATTTAACCACTCTCCCATCCCTCCATGGAAACCCTATCGGTGGGTGAATGTCAGGCATGTGAAGCAGCCTATCACCAGTGCCAAAATTCAGTTTATCACAGGGGTGAACCTAAACAAAGGTATTCCTGTGACAAAGGCGCAAAGTGTTTTTAGTTTGAAAGTTCTTCAAGGGAAAGGGTAAGCCCCAGAGGGGACTCGAACCCACTAACCTGCCGATTACAAGTCGGCTGCGCTACCTGTTGCGCCACTGGGGCATTAGCTTAATCTGGTCATATATACAGGCTGTCAATATCCGCTCAGCCTTTACACAAAGGAGGCTAGCTGCCACATCATCTGGCCACTAGCCCGCTACTTGATTATTGTAAGGTATGGCCAATACTCGGTCAACTGATATCCTGACCTTTGGTGGCCAATAATAAGTCGCAGTCTTCCCCTTTGCGATGGGAGGGCTTCCTTCTGATTGAAGGCGGATATTTAAGACCCCGGCAAGGGCTTTCTTATGATTCCAAAAGCTGGTCTTCAGCCTCACGTTGGATCGCTCGGTAGACTTCCTGTAGTGGTAGGGTTTGCTCTGCGGCGATACGCTTGGCATCTTCGTATTCAGGCGCTACGCTGACGGTGGCACCCTCCAGCCGCTTCACCTTGACCGATACCTTTCCATACGCAGTCTCTATATCCACGTTCTGACGTTCCGCTTCATAGCGCTCAAGGGGCCGAACCCGAACACCCAGGGTGGACGTCTCTCTCATCACCATGTTGATGGCGTTGGATTCCAGATCGCTATGGACGATAGCGCTAAGCATCGTCGCAGGCCGGTTCTTTTTCATCTGAATGGGCGTGAACCAGACATCCTTGGCGCCCAATTCGAAAAGTCGCTCCTGCACGTAGCCGAGCATCTCTCCCGTCATGTCATCTAGATTCGTTTCGATCAGACGCATGCTCGCGTTGTATAACGCGCCAGTCTCCTCGCCCAGCCATAAGGTTAGGGCGTTGGGATAGTATGGTGACTCACGGGTTCCCAAGCCGTAACCAATTCGTTCTACGTTAAGGCTTGGCTGCTTGAACGTTGCCAGTGTGGTCAAAATTGCCGCCCCTGTGGGCGTTACCATCTCACCAGTATTCGTGGCGTTACCCGGAGGCGGCACCACCGGGGCACGCGCCATGGCGAATAGAGCCGCGGTTGCGGGGGCAGGCACAGGCAAAATGCCGTGCTCAGTCTTCACAACACCCGATCCAGAAGGGAAAGGGGAGCAGTACAGACGGTCGATCCCCAGCATCTCCAGACCAATCACGCTGCCAACAACGTCTACCAAAGTGTCTACCGTGCCTAATTCGTGTAGGTGCGTCTCATCAGCGGGAGTACCGTGTACGGCTGATTCTGCCTCTGCCAACCTGCGGAATACTGCACAGGACCTTTCGATCACCTTGTCAGCCAAGTCCGAGGCCTCTACAACGGCGATGAAATCCGAAAAATTTCTTTTGCGGTTCCCACCTTCGCTAATTTCCACTTTCAGATGAGTACCATCCAGCCCGCCTCGCTGAGCCTTCTGCTGGACCAGGCTGTACCCGCCGACCTTCAGCTTGGCGAGTTCGCCAATCAGGTCCTCCAGCGATACTCCAGAGTCGATGAGGGCTCCCAGGATCATGTCTCCGCTGGCCCCGCCAACGCACTGTACGTATGCACTTCTCATTGTGGACTCCCTAAACGATTTAACCGGGTTATGCTCGTCGGACATTTCTTATTGTCTGGCTACCTGGCCAGGTCAACAGGAGCTTTCAGGCCTAACCCTATGGCCTGCCTCAGATTTGAAACTGATATGGGTTGCAGGCTATTTGATCCTGAACCCTTGGTAATTGGATCACCTGGATGGAGGCATCTCTGGAATCCCAGACGGGACGCTTCCTGCAATCGGCGTTCCAACTGGGGTATTCGTCTAACCTCTCCGGTCAGTCCTAATTCTCCGATAGCAGCCAGTCCCGGATCGACCGGCTCGTTTCGGTAGCTCGAGGCAATGGCCAGCGCCACACTCAGGTCTGCCGCAGGCTCGCTTACCTTGAGGCCGCCTGTGACATTCACGATTACGTCCTGATTTGCCAGGGAGATGCCCGCCCGCCGACTAAGCACAGCGCAGACCAGTTGCAGTCTATTGTGATCAATTCCGGTGGCCACCCTTCTGGGAGATGGCAATACCGAAGGATTTGTCAGCGCCTGTATCTCTACAAGTAGTGTTCGGCTGCCCTCCAGAATAGGCGCTACGGCTGATCCTATGGCGCCATTGGCTCGTTCTGCCAGCAGACTTCTCGAGGGATCCAGAACGTCCTCAAGGCCCTCACCTGTCATCTCGAATACCCCTACCTCGTTGGTGGAGCCGTACCGGTTTTTGACGCTGCGGAGAAGACGCCATGAGCTTACGGGGTCACCCTCCATGTAGAGCACTACATCTACCATGTGCTCCAGGACCCTTGGACCGGCTATGTCCCCTCCCTTTGTTACGTGCCCTGTCAAAATGACAGGGACATTGCGGGCCTTAGCCCAGTCAAGAAGCTTGCGGGCACATTCGCGTATCTGCGTGACGCTTCCCGGCTCTGATGATACGTCCCTGTCGTAAAGCGTTTGTATTGAATCTACGACCGCCAGGCCAGGGACATTTGATTCCAGTTGTGACAGAACATCCCCTACGTCCGTCGCCGGCAGCAGATATAGATTTCGTCCGTCAACTCCTAACCTGTCCGCTCGGAGCTTTATCTGCGATGCAGATTCCTCACCTGAGACATACAAGACCGTGTTGCCAGAGCTTGCCACGTCCCCGGCCAAACTGAGCAGGATGGTGGACTTGCCAATACCCGGGTCACCGGCAACCAATGTCAGTGACCCTCGAACTATTCCACCGCCGAGGACTCTGTTGAACTCGGTTGATGAAGTCTCCATTCGCGGGAGATCGTCCGTCGATACATCGGCCAGTTGAACCGCCATGCTCTGTGGTCCCGCAATCCATGTACGGCGCAGGTTAGTCGCGGCTTGCCGTACCTCGCCCAGGGTGTTCCAGTTTCCACAAGAAGGGCATTTACCCTCCCACTTGGCAGTCTCGTTACCGCACGAATCGCAAACAAAAATGGTTTTTTCTTTAGTTTTCGGCATGTCCCTACTATCCCACAGATTTCGAGGTAAAAATTCCGCTGTGTAAGCAGGTGCCATCTTAGCAAAGCCCATATCAGAACAAAAGTACCAATGAACGAATATTTGATATTAAATCAGGCTCAGTATTTACAAAACCATCTACTTAAACCAATAAACAAAGGCCTGGATGCGTCAAACGCATCCAGGCCTTTGTAAGTTTTGCAATTTGCTTTG
>MUCK01000037.1 GCA_002816705.1 SAR202 cluster bacterium Casp-Chloro-G4 | reverse complement strand
TATAAATAAGGGCGGGTTTTACAACCCGCCCTTATTTGTTTCCCAGTTTTTATCGAGGTGTCACTACTAAAGCTTAAACACCGGCTTGGCCACTTCGTTGATGAAATTCGCTCCCATAAGCTTGTAGCCGTCGGCGTTGGGGTGCAAATCGTCCGGCAGCATGTGGCCGAGGTCGGTGCCGAACAGCTTCAGGCCGTCCACGTAGTGCACGTTGCTGTCGCCGCAGGACTTCAGATCGTCGACCGCTTGCGCCACCTCCTGCCGCATATCGGTCAGGTTAAATTCCGCAGCGTTGCGCTCGGTCTCACGCGGCGGCGAGAAGATAGGTGAGATCACTGCGAGAGGCGTGTCGGGATGCTTCTCACGCAATATCTGCACGAAACCGATGATGCCAGGCCTGAAAGTACGGACGTTCATGCTCCCGCTGTTGTGCACATTGATACCCACCTTCATAGAGAGGTAGTCCGCAGGCAGGTCCCGGATCATGCGCGCCATCATGGGCTCCAGGTGACAGTTGCCGCCGTAACCAAGGCAGGTTAGGTTCAGGTCCAGTGTCCGGGCAGCAATTGCGGGCCACGTCGTGCTGGGGCTTTCGGCTGCTCTGCAATGGGAGATGGAGCTGCCGTACGTTATCCACTTCGGTCGCCCGTCATCGTAACCGGACAGGCTCGCGCCGTCGTCTATTGCGAGGGACTTCACCCTGACCTCGCCGTGATGAGGCAGCCACAGCTCCAGTAGTTTTTCGCCGGTGGGAAGATCTTCAACCCGCAGCGTCCTGGTTCCAGTAGCGTTCAAGGAGTCGCAGAGCTTGCCATCGGCGTATACATCCAGCTTCTGCGGGTCCTCCGACTGCACATCAACGTCTAGTGTTAATGACGAGGTGTTGCTGATGAAGGACAGGCGCACCCCCGCTGGCATGGCGGCCCGCTCCAGCAGAGCGTCTGGCGGGAATAGCCGTTTGGATTCGTAGGGAACGCGCCAGGGCATGACTCCGTCGTCGGTGCGGTGAAGAGATATTGCGCCTTGCCACGATAGCCGGGCGTCGTTTAGGTCGATTGTCTGGGACATGTGGCCCTCCGGTTTCAAGGGTTATTGGACGGGCATAATGTAACTCAGAGCCGGAGTTTTGGCTAATCACGCCGGTCAATCAAGGTAGCGGCTTTTTCCTGCGGAGGATATTTCTGTGCGGGTGCTCGACGTAAGGGCTTTTAGCTTCGAGAGGGATAGAAGGCCTTCTCGGGGCAGGAAAAACATAGCGAAGAATATCGGTGGCAGGAAAAGCACCGCATGCAAGAGCAGCGAGAAGGCGATGGCCTGCTCCTGGTCGATACCCCATAGCCCAAGCGAGTTCACTATGCCAAATTCGAACGTCCCCAGAGCCAGAGGCAGCCCTGGCACCGCGCTGCTGAAAAACAGCACGCCCAATGTGATGACGATCAGAACTTGTATGCCAAGGTCGATGTGCACCGCCTGCGCCACCATCCAGCCGGCCAGACCGATCAGCAGGGCCTGGGCCACAGAAATCACGAAGGCCAAAACGGAACGACCAACGTCTTGCCTCAGAAGAATGACGGCGGAGGCGAACTGCGAGACCACCCCCAGCTTGGACAGCGCCGGGACCCGGCGTAGGGCAGGACCTGCAGTGAAAAGCAAGATCAGGCTCAGGCTGCCGAGGACGATTCCGACGGTAAAGTAGGGCCAATATTGGCGCAGGGGTTCAAGCAGCAGCACGCCAATTCCCACAAGCAAAACGGTCGTGCCGAACTCGAACGTGCGTTGCAGGGCCAGCGTCGCGAGGATAGTGCCAAGCTTGAGCCTGTCCCTCAGCACCAGGATGCCGATCTCCACCAGCTCATCCAGCACCCGTATAGGGCTAAAGGTGTCCAACGCAGTGCCGGTCTGCTCGATGAGGAAGAGTCTGCCGGCGGTAACATCGGCGTTGCGCAGCACCAGACGCCAACGCAGTCCCCGCAGGTAGCCCGCCAGAACGTATAGCGCCAGCGCTACCAGGATAAGCCCGACGTTGGCAGACGACAGTGACGCACCCAACTCGTCCCACTGGATGTTGTTTATCACCAGCCAGCCCAGCGCTATACCTACCCCCGTGGCGAGCGCGCCGTAGGCGGCGACCATAGCGTAGGTGGGTGGTCTGCGTATTCGGAAGTCGCTCCAGGCCATGGGCTGCAGCCCCTCGTGAATTCGGAATGCGGACTGGTAATCGACGAAGAATCGGCAAGCGACGCTTATTCGGGTCATTCGCCGCCTTAAAGCCCTTAGTCCGACAGAGTTATAACGCCTGGTACGGGTTAATGTCTAGCATGGAAATACTTGACCGAAGCCATACACGAGGGGAAACCTAAATTGCCTAATTTGGAGGTGGGGTAGCGCCGGGATTAGCGCCGCCCGGCCCTCTGAACTGGCCACCTTGTCCGCCGCCCTGCTGGAACCTCTGTCGTAGCTGGTCAATCTCTTCCTGGGTGGCCTCGCCGGACTGGATGCGCTGACGCAATGCCTCGCGGTCCGCCGGGTCGAACGCGGCCTGATCTCCGCTGATGCCTGCCGTCTGTCCGGCCATGGCGTTGTCATCACCGGAGTTACCTACGGCTATGCCGCCCACAAAGGCCAGCGCTAGCGTGATCCCCCAGACGGCTGCGCCTATTAGAAGAACTTGGAATGGCTTCATTGCTTTCTCCTGCTTACCTGTGCCCGATGAGGTATCGGGGCGAAAGATTACTCATAACGCAGGGCGTCTATTGGGTGCATACGGGCCGCCCTTAGGGCCGGGTAAATTCCAGACAATAGGCCGATGGCTCCCGAAACAACCAGGGCGATGATAGCTATATCCAGGCTGAACCCGGTCTCGATGGGCCGGGGTCCCAGGACCGCTCGGCCATTTAGGATAGGCCCGAAGCTGAGTCCTAAGATAAGCCCGATGACGCCCCCGCTCATTGTCAGGATTACAGCCTCTGTGATGAACTGGAACAGGATATCCCGCCTCTTTGCGCCGATGGCCTTTCTTATCCCGATCTCTCTGGTCCTCTCGGTGACCGATACCAGCATGATGTTCATTACGCCTATGCCGCCCACGAACAGCGAAATGCCCGCCACCGTGCCAAGAAAGAGCACAAGCGCCGTGGTTGTCTCGTTCAGCGTTTCGATAAGGCCCTGCTGGCTGCTGATTACGAAGTCGTCATCGCCGGTGATCCGATGCCGCAGACGCAGAATCGTCGCGATCTCCAGTTCGGCGGTACTCATGTCCTCTTGACTGGTGGCCTCCACGTTGATGGACTGAACGCTGATCCCCCCTTGGGCAGTGCGCTGGGAGGCCAGCCGGTAATAGGCTGTTGTAATCGGTATCAGAACCTGATTGCTTTGCCCGAAGCCGACGTTGTTGTCCTCCAGTATTCCCACGACAGTGAATTGTCGGCCGCTAATGCGGACTGTCTGTCCGACGGGACTGAGGAGCCCGAACAACTCCTCGGAAACGGAGGCGCTGAGGACGGCCACCTGGGAGTTGGCCAGAATGTCCCCAGAGGATACCAACCTACCGGTTTCGATGACCGCGTTTCGTACGAGGCCATACTCTGGCGTGATACCAATTACCTGGGCGTTGGTGTTCTCACGGCCCGCCACAATCTGTGCGTTTGTCGCAATCTGCGGGGACACAGCCTTAATGGATGGCGCGAATACGGGATCCACCAGCGCGAAGGCGTCTTCTAGCGTGAGGGAAGAACCGCTGCCTTGGCCGCCGGATACTCCGCCGCTAGATGTGGAGCCCGGTTGGACGAAGAGCAAATTGGCGCCCTGGGACTCTATGCGGGAGGTTATGCCCTGTTGCACGCCGCGACCGATAGTCATCAGTGCAATTACCGCCGTGACACCGATGATAATTCCAAGCAACGTGAGCCCAGATCTGAGCTTGTTGCTTCCCAACGACCAGAGGGCAGTCCTTAGCACGTCCAGCGGTCTCATGCTAAAGACCGTTCGAAGTGGACGGCACTGCATGGGATTCGTCGCCCACTACAAGGCCGTCGCGCATGGTGATAGTGCGGTTGGCGTGTTCCGCTATGTCGGTCTCGTGTGTAACGATGATTACGGTAATGCCTTCCGCATGTAACTCATGCAAGATTCTCATGACCTCGTCGCCGGAGCGGCTGTCCAGGTTGCCCGTTGGCTCGTCGGCCAGCAAAATCCCTGGGTTCTTCACCAGCGCCCTGGCGATTCCCACCCGCTGCTGCTGCCCACCGGAAAGCTCGGTTGGACGGTGCTTCACCCGGTCGCCCAGACCGACGCGTTCCAGAGCGTCAACTGCCCTCTGACGGCGGTTTCGGGAATCGCCGTACATTAACGCCAACTCTACGTTTCCCAGGGCCGTTAGCCTTGGCAGCAGGTTGTAGGTCTGAAAGACGAAGCCTATCTTGGTGTTGCGTATATTCGCCAGCCTGTTGTCGGGCAGTTTACCCACATCCTCGCCGTCCAGGATGTACCGTCCGGAAGTCGGCACATCCAGACAGCCCAAAACGTTCATGAGGGTGGACTTGCCGGAACCCGATGCGCCCATGACGGCGACCATCTCTCCGTCGGCGATGGTAAGGGTCACGCCTCCCAGCGCGGCAAGTTCGGTGTCGCCCATCTTGTATACCTTCGTTACGTTATCGATCTCAATCATGTTTAGTACACCACAGGGGCCACTTTCAGGCCTACCGACCCCCGGTGTTTCCTCCCCCGCCGCCGCCAGGGTTGCCACCACCGCCACCGCCGAAGCCACGGAAGCCCAGTTGCTGTGCATTGGCGTCCTGTATCTCGATCATGTAGAGTTCGCCTTCGGAAAGTCCCTGTTGAACAATGGTCCAGAAGCCGTCGCTGCTGCCAAGCACAACGACTCGCTCTTCCAGAGAGCCTCCGTTACTCACCAGCACCTGAGGTTGCGAGAAGCTGCCGTGTATGGCCTGGTTCGGGACTAGCAGGCCTCGCTCTCGGCCCAGGGCAACGTTGGCTACTGCGCTCAACCCCTCCTGCAATCGCAGGTCTGCCGGTACGTTGACCACGATCTCCACGTCGAAAGTGACTACGCCCTGCTGATTGGAGGCCGCCGAACTGATAGTGGATACTGTCCCTATGAGGGTCTGGCCTGGGAGCGCATCCATGGACACGGTGGCCTGTGCGCCGCGTTGGAGCGACAGCACGTCAATCTCATCTACGATGCCTTCTACGACGACGATACTGGGATTGATGACCTCCACAATCTCGGCGGTTCCCTGGACATCCTGCCCTGCCTCCACGTGAACCGTCGAGACGAATCCAGGCCATGGAGCGGTCAAGGTGGAGTTTTCGAATCTTCGTCTTGCGCCGTCCAACAGCGCTTTGGCGGATGCGACTCGAGCCTCCTCCAGAGCTAGCTTCATCTGGTAAAGACCATTGGCATTCTCAGCTGCTCGTTTGGCTGCATCGGAATTGGACTGTGCAATCGCGACCTCCATCGGGTCCGGGTTGATCACAGCATCCAGAGCCTTCACGGCGTTGTCATAGGCAGCCTGTGCTGCGGCGAGCAAAGCGCTTACTCTGGCTAGTTCCAGAGTATTTGGACCGAGGACGTTTTCCAGGTCTTGCTCCGCGTCTGCCATAGCACGCGCTGCGATAATCAACTGATGCTGTAAAAGGTCTGATTCCGGGCCGCCATCAAGACCATCAAAGGCCTTTTCTGCGCTAATAACAGTAGCCTCGGCCTGGGTCAGATTCTTTTCGGCCTGGGCCACCTGTGTATCAAAAGCCAGGCGTTCGTCCTGCAGGGCCTGCCAGGTGTCCTCGGTGTCCCGTTCGATGCAGAATTGCTGTGCCGCCGATAGTGTGCTCCTGCCAGCAGTTGTGACTGTAACCTCTTCCGATTCGACGTCGCAGGTAATCTCGATGGCTGCGCTCGAAGGGTGCAACGCAACCCAGGCATACACTGTGAGTTCGTTCCACTTTGTATTGGGGGCATCGCCGAAAACCCCATCGGGAAACAGATCATATCCCGACTTGTAAATGACGTTTGGATCGAAGTCCCAGGTCTCGAATAGCTCATCTGAGGTGTGTAGTAACTCTTCATCCGTTAAAGTCACACCGGTCCACTTTTTAATAGCGCCAGCGTAATCCTCCTCCGCCTGGTCCAGGGATGCCTGGGCGTCGTCGACAGAAATGGTAGCCTGCGCGATTTTCAGCTCCTGCCTTGCGACGGAAAGGTCTTTTACGGCAGCGGTGAGGCTGTCGGAGGCTGTTAGTGAATCCCCACCCAGGGCGTCTTTGGCATCGCGATACGCTATTTGCGCCTCGGCGAGGGCAGCCTGCGCCTCCGCGACGAATGCGGCCGACGGACCCGCTACATCATCGAAGGCCTCTTGCGCATCTCGTAAGGCGATGGCCGCATCCGCCGCTGCGCTCTCGGCGTCAGCCAGCGCCTGTGGGTCGGGGCCTACTAGGGCCTCAAACACGTCGAGGGCGGCTTGTAAATCCAGCTCCGCCTGTGCCAAAGGTAGATTGGAAGCACGAGCGGTATCCAAATCTGCCTTGGCCTGTAGATAATCCAGGTTCGCCTGCGCGTAGGATACCTGTAGTTGGGATGTTGTCTCTGCATCCAGCAGGACCAGAGGCTGGCCTTCCTCGACCTCCTGACCCTCGGCCACCAGCACCTCCGCCACGGTACCCTGAGAACCGAAGGTGAGGACCTCTTTCTTGGCGAATGTTATGCTGCCGTTGACTGCGACCTCATTTGTCAGATCGCCTACGCTAATGGGAAACAGGCGCTGATTCTCTTCCAGCGATTGCCCCCCGGCCGAGGTAGCCATAGAGTAGATTCCATAGGTCACCACGAAGGATGCCACCACCACGGTCGCCAGAATGGCTATCTGACGGCGGCTCAAATCCCGTAGGGCATCGGCCAGCCAATTCGAAAGCGCTCTAATTTCGTCGCCAGAGGTTAATCTCATAATCAAAATCGTACCAGATAACTGTTAAGATCTTGTGAAGCATACTCACCATACCACCCAAGGTATTTACGCTGGAACGGGCCCGTGAGATTGGTCGGGATTCGCCCATCTCGATACTCTAGGCTCCTTGCGGGGTCGGGTTCCGTGAGGCTAGCCTGACGGTATGGATGAGATGGCGTGGAATTCACTGTTGCAAGATTTTCAGAGGCACCTTAAGGCCGAGAAGGATCTGGCGGACCTGACTATTCGCAACTACTCGACGGACATTCAGCCGCTGTACGAATTCATGCGCTTGAGGGGCATTTCTGAGCTGAGAGGCCTGGATAAGTTCGCTTTGCGCGGATACCTGGCCTGGCTGACCGAACTTGGATACGCCCGACCAAGCATCGTCCGAAAAACCAGCACGCTACGCACGTTCCTGGCTTGGCTTACACGCAAAGGAATCCTCGAAGGCGACCCACTTCCGCGAAGGGGCACCATGCGGAGCGAAAAGCGTTTGCCCCGGTTTCTCTCGCAAGAGAACGCCGAGAAGCTAATGGAAGCCCCTGATCCGACTACGTTGGTGGGAATACGGGACAGAGCGTTGCTTGAGGTTATCTACGGCGCAGGACTGCGTGTCAGCGAGGCAAGTGGCCTGGATGTCACGAATATGAATTTGCCAACCCGAGAGATACGCGTCACGGGCAAGGGCTCCAAGCAGCGTATCGTCCTGATTGGCGAGACGGCCAGGTTGTCCATGGCGCGCTACCTCAGGGAGGCCAGGCCCCACCTGGTCAGCGACAAAAGCAAGGTCATACTGTTTCTGAACCGGTTTGGAGGCCGCCTGAGCCAACGAAGCATTCAGGAGAAGGTCCGCCGCTACAGCATCAAGGCGGGGCTGCCAGACGGGGTGCATACCCATACGTTGCGGCACTCCTTTGCGACGCATTTGCTGGAAGGAGGCGCAGACCTGCGTGTGGTGCAGGACCTTATGGGCCACTCCAGCCCTGCTACGACGCAAATCTACACCCACGTCACGCAGAACGAGGCGAGAAGGGTTTACCTTACTGCCCACCCACGCTCTCAAGCCTCTGGGCTTACTAATCAGCAAGATAAGCCTGCCGAGGACCCCGAAGATTAGCTATATCCCCACAGCGTTTACTCTAGTTATCGACAACTAACGGCCCACTTTCCGTCCGGGGTATCCATGAGAAAATTCTCCATAATCGTCGCCGCAAGTCTCATTACTTTTCTGGTTCTGCTGGGCCTGAACCAGTTCATCCAGTAATTTTTCCACCTCTCCATTGGTTCCCCGCCCGCTTACTTTCGTATTACAATAGCCTTGGGTATGGGACGATACAAAGGAATTGGCCTAACTCGACCTGAAGATCCGTGTGTATCGAGGAAGGCTTGCGTTTCGGCAGTGGCCGGAGCCGGGTCCGCGAGAAAAGCTGGATATAAAAAATCATGAAAATCTTGGTTGTTAATGGGCCAAATCTCAACATGCTTGGTAAGAGGGAAGCCTCCTACTATGGCGTAAAGACTTTGGCCGACATCGAGGACCTGGTTAGCGACAAAGCCCGCGACCTGGCTGTGGACGTGGAGTTTTTCCAGTCCAACCATGAGGGCGCAATTGTCGACTACCTGCAGGAAGCTGCCCAGGACGCCGAAGGTATTATCATTAACGCCGGGGCCTTAACTCATTACGGCATATCAATGCGGGACGCGCTAACCGACTCCAGGCTTCCCGTTGTCGAAATCCACTTGTCGAATATCCACGCTCGAGAGGAGTTCCGCCACCACTCGGTGATCGCGGACATTGCCATTGGTCAGATAGCAGGGCTTGGTTGGCAAGGCTACGTATTCGCTCTTGAGTACCTGGCCTCACATCTGAAGCGGAGCTAACCAAACCGTTAGGGCGAATACACAAAAAGAGGAATAGTATGAGCAGCAACCTAAAACTCGAAAAGCTACGTGAGAAACTTCAGGAAGAAGGCCTGGACGCGATGCTAATATCGTCGCCCGATAACCGGCGCTACATGTCCGGATTCACAGGGTCGGCTGGTTACCTGATGATTTCGAAGGACGATGCTGTTCTGGCCACGGACTTTCGTTATGTGGAGCAGGCCGGGCAGCAGTCACCCGACTTTCGAGTACAACGAACGGCCTCCGGGCTGGGCTGGTTCTCAGAATGGACGTCAGCGCAAGGAGTGAAGAAGGTCGGATTCGAGAGCACCGAAATGACCGTCGCGCTACACGAGGCCTTCACCAAGGTCGCGGCCGATGGAGAGAAAACTAACAGGCCGGAGCTTGTGGGTGTAACGGGGGTAATAGAGCGGCTCCGGACCTTCAAGGATGCCGAGGAGCTAAGGCTTCTCACAAGGGCTGTTGAGATTGCTGATGAGGCTATTGACCAGGTAAGCCCTGGCATAGTGCCCGGTATGACCGAGGAAGCGGTAGCGTGGGAGCTGGAGAAGGCTATGCGCGAACGCGGCGCCGAAATGATCTCCTTCGACACAATCGTCGGCGCGGGGCCTAATGGAGCTCTGCCTCACCACAGGGCCGACGAAACGGTGATCAAAGACGGCGATGCCATCGTTATCGATATGGGTGCGAAGTACCATGGCTACTGCAGCGACCTTACCCGCACGGTCTACGTTGGAACGCCCGACGGGAAGTTTAGGGAGATTTATGATATCGTCCTCCATGCGCAGGTAGAGGCCGAGGAAAAGGTGGAGGCGGGAATGACCGGCGAGCAGTGCGATGCGATCTCAAGGGACATCATCGTAAAGGCCGGTTATGGCGACGACTTCGGACACAGCCTCGGTCACGGCGTTGGCCTTGCAGTACACGAATTCCCGAGGGTTGGTCCCAGGGCGGACGATGTTCTAGCAGATGGCATGGTATTTACCATAGAGCCAGGGATTTACCTGTCAGGTTGGGGCGGGGTCCGCATTGAGGACATAGTCGTAATGGAGAACGGGCGGGCCCGGGTTATCAGCAAGGCACACAAATTGAAGTTCTAGGATTTAGGGCGGAGGGCGCACATGACGGTCAATTACGGGAATCTGCGAAAGGGCATGGCCATTAAACTGGATGACCGGCCTTTTGTGGTGGTGGAGTACGAGCAGCAGAAAAAGCAGCAGCGTGCCCCTGTTATGCGAATCAAGTTCCGTGAGCTGACCACAGGACGGTTGGTAGAGCGCACCTTCTCCGGCTACGACGTTGATTTCACGCTGGCCGATGTGGAGCGGCATACCGCCCAGTACATCTACCAGGACGACGCCCTGTATTACTTCATGGATACGACGAGCTACGATCAGTTTCCGCTGGCCAGCGACCAAATTACCGATTCCTTGCCGTTCCTGGTGGAGCAGATCGAAGTGGAACTGGTTCTTTACCAGGGGAAACCCGTTGCCATCGAACTGCCTATCACGGTTGACCTTGCGGTGTCAGAAACGGTGCCTGGTGTGCGCGGCGACACCGCGCAGGGCGGGACCAAGCCAGCCACGCTGGAGACCGGCCATGTGCTGAACGTGCCGCTTTTCGTCAACGCCGGCGAAAAGGTAAAGGTCGACACTCGGACCGGTCAGTACCTCTCGCGAATCTAAATCTCGTTTAGCGGTTGACTGCCGTTCGGGCTCAGCGTCGGCGACCTGATCTTGAACGGCGCACGCATATGCCATGGGATGCCTCCCTGCCCTTCTGCCAAGCCTCTTGTCCGCTAATTAACTGCCGCCCGACTTTTCAAAAAAGGCTCGCGGGAGATGGCCACCAGGGTCGCGCCGGTGATGTAGCTGACGATGATAGCCAGAAATGCCGGCTGGTAATTCTGGGCGAAGTCGAACCACAACCCCACCAAAACCGGGCCTGCCGCTGCCCCGATTACCGTGGCCGGGTAGCTAATCCCTCTAATGGCGCCAATGTTTGCGCGTCCAAAGTACCTAGCCCAGATGAATTCGCTAAGCGGAATCGTTCCGCCAAAGCCGAAGCCGTAGAAGAAGAAACCCAGCAGAAGAAGCGGGAGACTTCCCGCTTGCGCGGCGACGAGCATTGTCGCTACACCAGTGCATGAGGCGGCGTTCGCAACTAATACCAGTCTCTTGGCCGGTACCCTCTGCAAACCGTAGCCCCATACGACCTTGGACGATAGGTTCCCCAGTCCGTTCACTGCAAGCCCTAGCGCCGCCAAGCTCCTGGTGAATCCGGCGTCGGTGGCGAAGGGGATGGCGTGGATCAGCACGGACATAAGCGACATCTGGATCACGCCAAATCCCACGACCAGCAGCCAGAAGCTACTGGTGCGCACTGCCTGATGCCGCGTGAGCGATGGCGTTTCCGCTTGCCGATGTCGGTCGACTTGGGCCTGTTCGTCTACGCTGTCGTCCGGCCCTGCATCACCGTCGGGGAGAAGCCCCATGTCCTCAGGAGTTCGTCTCATGATAAAGGCGATGGGTACAACGATAATGATGCAAAACGCGGCCAGCGCAGCGTAGCCCGTCCTCCACCCGAAGCCGTCCACAATTGCGGTCATGGAGACCGGTGCAATCAATCCGCCCAACGAGATGCCTGCAGAGCCAATGGCCAGGGCCCAGCCTCGTCTGCGTATGAACCACTTGTTCAACGTCGCGTTTATGACCAGCGGGCCGTACAGTGTCCAGCCTAGGAGGCCCGATAGAACGTAAAGGCTTAGAAATATCCAGTACGTGGACTGGATGCTCAGCAGGTAAAAACAGATCGCGCTGACTGCGGCCCCCGTAATCAGAAGCGGACGCGGCCCGCGCTTATCTACGACATTGCCGGCGAAGATTCCTGATATCGCTCCAGCACCGACGGCCAGGGACGACCCCAGCGTGAACTGCCAAACCTGCCAGCCCAGATCGTCAGTTACTGGCCGTAAAAATACGCCCACCGTGGCCTGACCAGCCGTCATGAAGGCGAACTGGCTGAGTACGGCAGCGCCTACAATCCACCAGCCGTAGTAAGGCGTTTTCTTAATCAACGTAAGTTCCTGTTAATTGATCGTCCTGTCCCTGTTTAGGGCTCGGCCCCAAGGCCCGAAGTATGGCAAGTTTTGCAGGTCAGCCCATCCTGTGCAACGGATTCGGCACTAACACCTTGCCGGTGTATCATATGCAGACCGTCAAAAAGTTGCGATGAAAATACAGGAAATCGAATGCCCGTTTACACCGTTGGCGAGGTCTCGTCTTACATAAAGGACACACTGGAAAGGGACACGCTGTTGCAGGACGCCTGGGTCAGCGGCGAAGTCTCCAACCTGGCGCGACCTGGCTCCGGGCATTCGTACTTTACCCTGCGTGACGCCAAGGCTACGCTGCGGTGTGTCGCGTTTCGTGGCTCCCGTGGCGCGGAGCACCTAGATAATGGCGCCGCCGTCATAGTTCACGGCAGGGTATCCATGTATGAACCGCGCGGCGACCTTCAGCTCATCGTCGATATAGTGCAGCCGGAGGGTGTGGGCGAGCTACAGCTAAAGCTAGAGCAGTTGCACCATAAGCTTGAAACAGAGGGCCTGTTCGAGCCGTCGCGAAAGCGGGAGCTTCCTGTGTTTCCACAGCGTATTGCCGTGGTGACATCCCCTACCGGCGCGGTCTGGCACGACATACAAACGGTGATCAACAGACGCTACCCGCTGGTGGAGTTGGCGTTAGCGCCGTCTCCTGTTCAGGGCGACGGGGCCGCGCTCGCCATAGTAGAGGCCATATCAGCCGCCAACGCCGAACCAGACGTGGACATGATCATCTTGGCCAGAGGCGGGGGGTCGCTGGAGGACCTGTGGGCCTTCAACGAGGAGGCCGTAGCCAGGGCCATCTACGCAAGCAGAGTTCCTGTCATAAGCGCGGTGGGACATGAGACGGACTACACCATCGCCGACCTGGTGGCCGACCGCAGAGCCCCGACGCCCTCCGCAGCCGCCGAGATGGCTGTGCCTGCTCGCCGGGAGCTGATGGCGGGCATATTGGGGGCTGCGCAGACTTTGAACTCATTTATCGACGGGCAACTAACAGCCAAGGGCGAAGCTACGAGACAACTGGAATCGCGGCTCCAGCGCGCCCTGCCCGACCTGGATACGCTTCGCATTCGGGTGGACGACCTGCTGAGGAACGTCGCCACGCATCTTCACCACGCCGTGAGTCTGAACTCGGAACGCCTGGGCGGTCTGCGTTTGCGCCTGGAGACGCTGAGCCCTAAGGACACGCTAAGGCGGGGCTACGCCATAGTTCAGAAAGCCGAGGATGGCGCTGTACTCACCGATGCATCGCAAGTTAAAGCAGGTGATTCCCTGGGCATCACGTTGGGGCAGGGCCTCTTGGATGCAGAGGTGACCGGAGTCCGAGACGGGTAAAGCGCATTGCGAATGCAGAAATTAGCTATCTTCGCCCTGTGCTAGACTAGGGCCGATCTAAATTCTGTTTGGAAAATGAGGAGTGGCTATGACCTTACAGCACGAAATGTACCCCGTACAGTTCGACGTTGATTACCCCGTAGCACCGCTAAGTCGGGTCTCCACGTTCTTCAGGTTAGTGACCGTCATTCCGATCAGCGTGGTGTTGATCTCACTTGGCGCGGGATGGGCAGGAGCCGCTGGGGTCCTATACCTTAGCGCTATTGGTGCCCTTCTAGTTTTCCCACCTCTTCTGATGATTCTATTCAAGCAGAAGTATCCCCGCTGGTGGTTCGATTGGAACCTGGAACTTATGAGGTTTGCCAGTCGTGTCGAGGTCTACACGAACCTGCTACGAGACGAATACCCCTCCACCGATGAAGAGCAGGCGGTGCACCTGGACATGGCCTATCCAGACGTTCCGGGGCAGCTTAATCGCTGGCTCCCTTTGGTCAAGTGGATCCTGGCTGTCCCCCATTACATGGTGCTGTTCTTTCTAACAATTGCGGCGTTCATCGTCATCACCGTAGCATGGTTCGCGATCTTATTTACGGGACGCTACCCGAGAGATTTGTTCAACTTCGTCGTAGGTGTAATGCGTTGGTGGATTCGAGTCGTCGCATACGCATTTATAATGGCTACGGACAAGTATCCGCCGTTTCATTTGAGCCAGTAGTCGGCAGTATCGAATAGCCAGAGAGGAAATTTCTTGCCCAAGGCCGAACCCAAAAAACCTAAGTCCAGTAAACCTGAATCCAACAAGGCTGATGCCGCTTTCAGCAAGCTAACCTTCGAGCAGGCCCTGACTCGTCTGGACGAGACGGTGCAGAACCTGGAAAAGGGTGGTCTGTCGCTTACCGACGCCACAAAGCTGTACGAAGACGGCATGAAGCTGGCTCGCATCTGCAATGAAACGCTGGCCTCCGCCGAGTTGCGCATTACCCGAATACAGACGGCGTACGGCGAGCAGATGCGCTTCATGGCGGATGAGGAACCTGATTCGGACGACCCAGACTCCGACGACGAAGAATGAAGCCTTTCGTACTTTTCGTAAAGGGCCTCAAGATAGCGATGCGAAGGCTGCGGACGCAGGGACCGCGCACCACGGCCATATGGGTTTACGCCCGGGGCATCCCGTACCTGACCGGCAAGCCATTCCTGAGCTATAGCCGCATAACCTCTGAGATTTACGTTGGCCCCCAGTTCAGGCAGGGAGGCAAGCAGCTACTGGAGCGAGAAGGCATACACTATTCTGTCAACATGCGTGTGGAGTTCGACGACGCCGAGCATGGTCTGGCCTTGGAAAACTACTGCCATCTGCCAACAGTGGATGACACGCCGCCGTCTATGGAAGACCTGCAAAAAGGCATCGCTTTTATCTCAGATGCTGTCAACGGCGGGGGCAAAGTCTACATCCACTGCTCTGCCGGGGTGGGGCGCGCGCCAACCATGGCTGCGGCCTATTTTCTCAGCCAAGGGCACAGTCTGGACCAGGCCATCGCAATGATTAAACAGGTCCGTCCCTTCATAAATATCATGACACCACAATTGGAGCTTCTCCATCAACTGGAAGCCGGCATGAAAATCCAGCCATAGGCCTTCGGTCTTATTGAAGCCATCCGCAATTCGGATGCAAGGTCAGGCATGCAGCAGGCCCAGAATTCCGATCAACAAGTTCGAAACGAAACAGATTAGTATCCCTAGCACCGGAGGATAAGATGTTGCCCAGTGAATACAGTGTAGAAGGCAAGACCGTAATCGTAACGGGAGCCGCCAGGGGCATAGGCAAGGGCATAGCCCGCGTACTGGCCGAGGCGGGCGCCAAGGTCATGGTCACGTCGCTGACCGACCGCTACCTGACTCCCCTGGCAGAGGAGATGGCGTCGGAAGGCCACCCCATCGAGACGCTGACGGCTGACGCCACAAGTTCGGACGACTGGGCGCGAACGATGGAGTATGCGCTGGACAGGTGGGGCCACGTAGACGTGCTGATCAACAACCTTGGTGACGCCATTCGCCGGACCCTGGTGCCGTTGCCCGGCTCTCCAGGCGGGGAGCCTATCAGTGATGACGAGTGGCGGTCCGTGTTGGATATCAACCTGACCGAAGCCTTCAAGGGCTGTCGCGCCGTGGGAAGTCACTTTCTTGAGCGTCGGCAAGGCAAAGTAATCAACATCAGCGCCTTCGCGGCCAGAAAGGGCAGTCCCGAGATGCTGGTTTACTCCGTCGCTAAGGCCGGTCTGGCCCGCATGACTCAGACGCTGGCGCTGGAGTGGGCGCCTTACGGCGTCAACGTGAATTGCATCGCACCGGGGTTCTTTCCCGATGAGGTCACCAGCGGGCCGGAGGGTGTCGCGGCGGCCCAGGAGCGCGCGAAAAGGCTGGTTCCATTAGGCCGCGTTGGCGAGTTGCGGGAGGTTGGTCTGCTGGCACTATACCTGGCCTCCGACGCATCCAACTACATGACGGGTGAAACGCTGTACCTGGACGGCGGCTATAGCCATGCGTAGCAAGCTATTAGCCGTAAGCTGTCAGGTAAAAGAGGTTGCATCGCCGGTCGTTGACCTAAAATCGTGTTTTCCGGCATGTCCATAATCTCAAGCTAGCTTGAAGATGAAATTTTCTTCGGCGTTTCGTAATATGCGCTCAAATAAAATCGGAGGTAGCATGTCATGACAAACGCGGGGAGTCAGGATCGATACACGATGGGCTTTGGCAAGGCCCACGACCTTATGAATACACGGACCTCCGGGCAGCAGGCTGCTTTTTTCACACCTCATATCAGTTCGGGCATGCGTTTATTGGACTGCGGGTCCGGACCGGGCTCAATCACTCTGGGACTGGCGGAAATAGTTTCCCCGGGCGAGGTTATCGGAATCGACATAGAAGAGAGTCAGATTGAGCGGGCCACGAATCTTGCCAGAGAATCCGGCGCAACCAACGTCAGCTTCCAAAAAGAGTCTGTCTACGAACTACCCTTCCGGACGACTCGTTCGATGCCGTGTTCGCCAATGCTGTATTGGAGCATCTGGGCGAGCCATTAAAGGCGCTGTCGGAAATGAAACGAGTGGTGAAATCCGGAGGCGTGGTGGGGGTCAGAGACACCGATCAGGGCAGTCACGTATATCCAGAGTCACTCAAGGTATATTTGGCGGCGATGCAACAAATGTGGAAGCACAACGACGGCAATCCCTTTATAGGCAGAGAACTGAGGCCACTCCTGGTTCAAGCCGGGTTTGTTTCCACGCAGGGCTCCGCAACTGTCGACTGTTTCGGGACCGCAGAGGGCGTGAAGTTCTACGCCGAGACGAATCAGTCCATGATCAGGGGTAGCTACGGAAGCACTATGGTAGAACGGGGCATCGCGACACGGACTGAATTGGAATCGTTCGATGATGCGTTCGAGCAATGGAAAAAACGGCCCGACGCCTTTGCTGGAATCTGCTACTGTGAAGCTTTGGGCTGGAAGGCGTGACGAGCCAATAGCAGTCCGCTTTCGGCAGCAGGGATTAGGCGCGTTGGGCCTACTCTCGGAATGGCTGGACTTCCTCTTCAACGACTAGCCCCTGAGTACCCTCGAAAAGGTCCCACGGAGTGAAGGACTCTACGAACTCCTTGGCCTGCTCCAAAGTGGGTATTCCTTTTACCGCGCGGCCAGGGTCGTAGCCAAAGGTTTTGGCAAAGGCGTCATAGACGTCCTTGTTCAGGCGCACGCCGCCTATCTCTTGCTCCGCGCCTTCTTCGCCCATCACCAGGCGCTGGCCCCGTCGCACTTCTCTCCAGTAAAGCTTCATACTAAGTCTCCCACGTTCGATTCATTCTAGATGCCACTATCTCGACTGGTTGATGGCCTGTTTCCAGCGAACTCAGACGACCATGACCTCGTTCTCCAGAACCCCTATGCCTTCTATCGTTATGACCACCTGGTCTCCCTCCTGCAGGGTGAACTCGGGCGGCGGCACGATGGCTGTCCCCGTGAGAACGGTAGTCATATTAGGCATATAGTTGTGGCGCTGTATCCAGTCCGCCAGCTCGTCGCATGTGCGGGCCATTTCCGATGTTGAAGTCTCGCCACTGAAAACATCTTCGCCGTTGCGGACGATGACGCAACTTACACTCAGGTCATGCGGGTTTCCGATAGACTCTGCCGTCACGAAACAGGGGCCTATGGCGCAGCAGCGATCGAATACTTTGGCCTGTGGCAAGTAGAGCGGGTTCTCTCCTTCGATGGTCCTGCTGCTCATGTCGTTTCCAATGGTATAGCCAATTATTTCGCCCTTGTAGAGCACGAAGGCTAGCTCAGGCTCTGGTACGTCCCAGGCGGAGTCTTCGCGAATGCCGACGAACTCGAAGGGGCCTACGCATCGGGCTGGCGTCGCTTTGAAGAAGAACTCGGGCCTGTCGGCGGCGTAAACCTTGGAGTATACGTCCGGTGTTTCGCTCTCCCTGCGACGCTCCATCTCGCTGGTCTTGTAGGTAACCCCGGCGGCCCAGACCTCCGGCGGATCGAATGGACGGTCCAGCTGGTAGCCGGATTCGCTAGACGTATCCAGTACGTCCTCCAGATATATTATGTCCGGTTGGCCGGACTGCATCAGCTTCTCGGTTATCTCGTCTATGGTGGAGCCGGATATGGACGCGGCTGAAGCCAAGTCCTCCAGGTCTGTCAGGTCCTCATCCAGGGAGGTAAGGTCGGTCAGCACGCCCTCTTGGGTCTCTACAGCTAACCTGGTGCCGTCTTCGGCGGATATCAAACGGTAATATTTCATGCCTTCTCCACCATTGTGAATTATCTATCAAAGGGCCATACTATTCTTATCCCTCTGGTAGGTCGGAAGTAGACTAGGATTACATTGGCTACATCAAAAGTTAGGGCAGTTGACTCTCCGCAGTCAAGTTAGATGGCGACTTCACAGAAGAGATCATAATGACCTCATGTAAAATCAGCCATATGCCTCGCATGTCGGTCTTGCTATTGCTGGCCCTGGTTTTCGCCGTACTAACGGCATGCCAGGCCACGCAATCGCCGGATATACAGGCCACAGTGGCTTCAGCAGTTCAAACCGCCCTGCCCGACCAGGCTCCTACCGCTACCCTCGATATACAGGCCACAATCGCTGCAGGTGTGGAGGCGACTGTTCAGGCGTTACCCACGGTAACTGCCAGTAATGTCCGAGATGTCACGCCAACGCCTACTCGAACTCAAACGCCAACCGTGACCCCAATCTTAACGCCGACGCCTAGCCCAGAGGCCACATCAACGCCGTTACCTGTGGACACAGCGACCCCGCTAGCCACCGCGACGCCGACTCTGTCCCAGCTAGTCGAGAAAATCGAGCCATCTGTTGTGCAGATAATTACCTCTACGGGCAAAGGGTCGGGGTTCGTTGTCGGCGCTGACGGCTGGATTGTCACGAATGCCCATGTAGTCAACGGTTTTACCCATGTGTTTGTCACTGGGAAAGGGCGCTCCGAGACCACTGGCACGGTAGTGGGACTGGACGAGGAGCTGGACCTGGCAGTGATTCAAGTGGACGATGATAACCTCAAGCCTCTGACCTTCGCGGATTCAGACGGAGTGTCGGTGGGGGACGATGTCGCGGCAGTCGGATTTCCCCTGGGTACAATATTGGGAACCTCCGCCAGCGTTACGAAGGGGGTAGTGTCGGCCAAACGCCAGTCCAACGGCGTGAACTACTTGCAGACTGACGCCGCTATCAACCCGGGCAATAGTGGAGGGCCGCTAATTGACGACCAGGGCCGGGTCGTTGGCATCAATACCTCTAGAGTGGAGCGGGTCTTCGGCAACTCGGTGCAAGGCATCGGCCTGGCGATCACCTCCGACCACATTAGCAATGCGTTGCCATCACTAATGTCAGGGGAGCTAGCCCCCGATTACTCCGCAACGTTGGGCGCCGCATCCGAATTGACCGGTGGAGATTACGTCAACGAAAAGCACTGGTATAGCCTGCAGGTGCCTGATGGCTGGCGGCTTAACGACGACAACCCGGACCAGGTATTCATGACGTCGGGGACGGACGGGGGTATTGTATGGATTTCCGTAGAAAGAATTGATCCTGACAGCTTCTACTCTCTGGACATGTATTTGCGATCAGGCTTCAAACCTGCGCCAGACCCTCGCTGGACCAGCTGGACTATATTGTCGGAGCGGCGAATCCGCACCGCCGTTGGTCAACCTCAGTGGGAAGCGCAGGAGTTTGATTACACTTTTACGGACGAGAAGGGCGCTGAAGGAAGGGGGCGATTGCTATGGCTGCTGCAAGGTAGCCAATTTTTCTCACTGGATGCCCTATCCAGCGCTGATATCTGGAATGGCAATCCCGCTGTTCGGACCGACATGCTTGGCGTGCAGTCCTCTTTCGACCCATGGACCTACTTCGATAATGATTTGGGCTATTCGTTGGCCCATCCCGTGAATTGGGCCAGGGTGCATGGGACGTTCTCTGATTACATGACGGCCGATTCCGGAACGTCAGCAGTCCTGTGGACAGACGTGGTTTCAGATGATGGGCACACCAGTGCCGGGAGCTACGGGGCAGAGGCAAAAATAAGAGACTCTTCGTTCAGCATAATCAAGAGACAAGTGGTCTTTACAAAAAGGGAATCGCCTGCATACCGCATAGATTACTTCGGCACAACGCCTGAGGGAGTGGTCTTACGGGGAGCGCTGCTGATCAGCCTCGGTGGGGGAAATGCCTTATGGACCATTATTCAGGCTGAAGCCGAAGACTGGAAAGAGATATATCCTTACGTTGAGGATGTTTTCCTGCGGGTGTCGGTTCGGCCTTAGCGGTTAGGCGTCACGCCAGGGGATCGTACCCGGAGGCCTCGAATATGGTGGACGCGGGTATGCCTATCATCCCTGCCACCGAGGCATCGCCGTTCACTTCCATATATCGCCGAACAATGTGGTGGCCTATTGTGTACCCCGTCCAGGTGGGTATCCTGTCATTGTCACCAAAAAGCATCCTGCGGATTTCCGACGGGTCCGACACCGATAGACGCCTGAGAACCTTCGGCCAGATGCGCCGCTCAACGTCGGGCGATAGAGCTTCGGTCCAAGGCGGGTCAGCATGCTCCACGATTCCCAAGGCGAATGTGTCTGCCAATCCTTCGACGATCATGGCATCCAGCAAGGTCTCGGGTTCCTGAGTACGCATGTAGACGAGGCGTCCGCCCGCCAAGCCTCTGGGAAAGAGGTGGTTACGCACCAGGTGGGCGTACTCGTGGGTCATCGTGTAGCCAAGCCAGCGCTGCCAGTTTTCGGTTGGCCAAACGAAAGTCAGGACCACCTGAGCACCCAGGCTGAACCCCAGAACGCCTTTCATCTGCTGCACCAGCACCGTGCTTTCGCTGTCTCCTGGCAAAATCACCACGCGGGCGTTGATATCCGGCCTGGGAAGGTGCGTAGCTGCTATGCGAAGGGCTTCTTCGGCGATCTCTTTGGCGCTGCCCGCCTCCATCTCGGATAGGGCCTGCACGAGTTTGCCGGGGTCTGGATCACCCAAATGTGTGATCGCCGAACGTTCCCCTAGCTCAGCGAAGGACGGATGCAAATTGGACAGCAGGTTCCTGACGTATGGTCTGAGTTCCTGCTCAATAGCGTCGCCTGCTTCCGAGGGTGAAAGGTGCATTGCCTGTCGGGCGAACTTGGCCACGACCCGGTGTGCCGGCACTACTGATATGCCCACGCTAAACGGCCCCTGTTCCGTGCGATCGCTTCGCACTTGAGGTAGGAGGGAAACAGTAAGCTACCGCCGGACCGATAAGAACGTCGATTTTGCCAGTCTGAAACGCCATGAAGAGTCATCCACCGGTTGAGCAATCTTAATTAAATCGAAAAATGGGGCAAAAAAACATTGACAGCCCCCTTGTATTCAGTTAGGATTAGATATTGGTCGAGCTATGTCTCTTTTTGCCACGAGGTATCTTTCACCACATAAAAGCCGTCAACCAGTTCCTAATGGTGCTGCGTTTCTTTTTACCTCTTTTACGCCTCAGCGTCAATAACGCCGTAATAATCTAACACGTGCGAGGAGTGTAACAGCTTATGGCATCTGCTAAGCAGGTCGTCAAGTTTCCCGCTATCAGGACTTTGGTTCCGAGAAGGCAATCCTATGCCAAGCTACCCAGCATTCTAGATGTGCCAAATCTCATTCAAGTCCAGCTGGACTCATTTAACTGGTTCAAGACGGAAGGTCTCAGGGAGTTATTCGACGAGATTTCTCCGATAGAAGACTTCGCGGGTGGGCGCTTCGAGCTAACGTTCGAAAACCACTATTTCGAGCAGCCCAAGTACACGGAGCAGGAGTGCCGAGAAAAAGAGGTAACATTTTCGGCTCCTTTGCACGTAACAGTAAAGTTGAAGATTAACGCGGCCGGACCTGGCCAGGGCGAGGTCAAGGAGCAGACGTTGTTCATCGGTGACATACCGATGATGACGATCAACGGCACTTTCGTCATTAACGGCGCCGAACGAGTGGTGGTCAGCCAGCTCGTCCGCTCGCCGGGTGTATATTTCACTGTCGATTCCGACGCCAACACGGGTCGTCGATTGTCCTCCGCCAAGTTGATTCCTTATCGCGGCGCATGGATGGAATTCGAAACCAGCAACAGAGACGTGCTTTCTGTAAAAGTTGACCGTAAGAGGAAGACTCCTGTAAGCACCCTGCTGCGCAGCATTGGCTTCGCGACCGACGAAGAGCTTCTTGGTCTGTTTGCCGATGTGGATACGAATCCAGACCATCAGTACATGAAGACAACCATAGAAAAGGACAGCGCTGTAACCAACGAAGAGGACGCGCTTCTCGAATTCTACCGCAGGCTACGACCAGGCGAGCCTCCCAGTGTGGACAACGCCAAGAACCTGCTGGACAACCTGTTTTTCAACGAACGCCGATACGACTTGGGTCGTGTTGGTCGTTACAAGCTGAACAGGCGGTTGGACCGTGATACTCCTGCCACGACGCGGATACTGGAGGCAGAGGACCTGGTCACCTTGATGAAGGTGATGATTCAGATCAACAACGGCGACGCCCACGCCGACGACATTGACCACCTGGCCAACAGGCGGGTCCGGGCCGTAGGCGAGCTTATCCAAAATCAGGTAAGGGTAGGCCTTCTGCGTATGGAGCGCGTCATCAAGGAGCGCATGACTACGCAGATGGACCCTGCGACCACTACCCCTGCAGCGCTGATAAACATTCGGCCTGTCGTGGCCGCCGTTCGGGAGTTCTTCGGCGGGTCGCAGCTATCGCAGTTCATGGACCAGACGAATCCGCTAGCGGAGCTGACCCACAAGCGCAGGCTGTCCGCACTGGGGCCTGGCGGCCTCTCGCGAGAGCGGGCTGGCTTCGATGTGCGCGACGTTCATCACTCGCATTACGGACGCATATGTCCTATTGAGACACCTGAGGGGCCGAACATTGGTTTGCTGGGCTCCCTGGCGACTTACGCCCGCACCAACGAGTACGGCTTTATCGAAACTCCGTATCGTAAGGTTTTCAAGGAGATAGAAAGCGATAGCTCAAGGCTTGAAGGCCGAACTCTTACTCAGGATATTCTCGATGAAACGGGGAAAACGATCCTGAAGAATGGCAGCACCATCTCCCGTAGGTACGTCAATCGGGTGATGAAGTTGCCGAAGCAGACGCTGACGGTGAAGCCTTATGTTTCGCCGGATCCTGCTGATATTGAGTATCTTTCCGCTGATGCTGAGGAGAAGGTGCACATCGCTCAGGCAAACTCACCCGTTCAGGCGGGCGGTGAATTTCTTGGGGAAAGGGTAGAGACCCGCAAGGGCGATCTCGTAGGCGTGGAGTTCACCGACAACGTCGAATACATGGACGTTTCGCCTATGCAGCTTGTCAGCGTGTCTACTTCTCTGATTCCGTTCCTGGAGCACGACGACGCCAACCGTGCGCTAATGGGCTCCAACATGCAGAGGCAGGCGGTACCTCTCCTAAAGCCCCAGCCACCTCTGGTGGGTACGGGCATGGAGGGCCGAGTCGCAAGGGACAGTGGCCAGGTGGTTATCAGCCGTACGGCTGGTGTTGTCACCGAGTCCACTAGTGAGGAAATTGTAGTCACGGACGCGGAAGGCGAGTCCATAACATACAAGCTGCTCAAATTCCTTCGCAGCAACCAGGGCACCTGCATAAACCAGCGATCCATCGTGCGCAGGGGCGACGTGGTGAAGGGCGGAGACGTCCTGGCCGATAGCTCTTCCACTGGGCAGGGTGAACTGGCACTGGGCCAGAACGTGCTGGTGGCCTTCATGAGTTGGGAGGGGTATAACTTTGAGGATGCCATTATCCTCAGCGAAAAGCTAGTTAAAGATGACCGCTTCACCTCAATCCACATTGAGAGGCACGAGGTTGAGGCCAGGGACACCAAGTTGGGTCCCGAAGAGATAACACGAGATATACCTAACGTGGGTGAGGACAGCCTTCGAGACCTGGACGAGGATGGCATCATTCGCGTAGGAGCGGAGATCGGCCCCGGAGACATCCTGGTGGGTAAGATTACTCCTAAGGGTGAGACGGAGTTGAGCGCTGAAGAGAAGCTTCTGCGAGCCATATTTGGTGAGAAGGCCAGGGACGTCAAGGACACCTCTCTGCGCGTTCCCCACGGAGAGCGGGGCAGGATCATCGGCGTAAAGGTACTAACCAGGGCTAATAAGGCCGAGCTTCCTCCTGGCGTAAACAAGATGGTCCGGCTTTGGATTGCTCAGACTCGCAAGATCACTGAGGGCGACAAGATGGCTGGACGCCACGGCAACAAGGGCGTCATCGCCAAGATCATGCCTGAAGAAGATATGCCGTTTCTGCCCGACGGTACGCCAGTAGATATCATCCTAAATCCAATTGGAGTGCCATCTCGCATGAACCTGGGTCAGGTGCTGGAAACCCATCTCGGATGGGCCGCCCATAACATGGGCTTCCGGGCCGTCACGCCAGTTTTCGACGGGGCTCCGGACGTGGCTATCGAGGATGCCTTGGCGCAGGCTTGGATTGTGGAAAAATCGGGCGCAATCGACCCAAGGTCTGCAGCGGGAGTCAAAGAGATTAATATAAGGGTCGTGCGGGAGTGGCTTGCTGATCGCGGCCGAAGCTTCAGTTCGATCTTTACCAAGCCTGTGGCAGGTGAGGCCACCAAGGCCTGCCATGCCATCTGGTTAAAAGAAGATATGGGGCGAGACACCTCAGGCATGACCGTGGCGGAAATCAGGGAAGAGGTGTTGCGACTTAATAGGGAGCAGCAGATTTCAGCGCCCACGACAGGTAAGTCGATACTCTACGACGGTCGTACTGGAGAGGCTTATGACCAGCCGATCGCTGTAGGAATGATCTACATGCTGAAGCTCATTCACCTGGTGGAGGATAAGATTCACGCGCGGTCCACCGGCCCGTACTCCCTGATCACGCAGCAGCCGCTGGGTGGTAAGGCGCAGTTTGGTGGTCAGCGCTTCGGTGAAATGGAGGTATGGGCGCTTGAGGCTTACAGCGCTGCATACAACTTGCAGGAGATGCTGACTGTGAAGTCCGACGACGTGGTCGGCAGAGTAAAGACTTACGAGGCCATAGTGAAGGGCGAGGACGTAATTCAGCCGGGCATACCGGAGTCCTTCCATGTGCTGCTGAAGGAATTGCAGAGCCTGGGCCTTTCCGTGGAGCTACTCCACGAGGAGGCCCAGCACCTAGACCTGGATGAAATTGATGAGGATGTTTACCAGAATGGCGAAACCATGCTGGAGGCCGTTCCGTCGCTAGATTTCGTGGAGGATACATTCCCGCCAGTAGTGGCGCCTGTCGACGTGATACCCACTTCGCAAAGTGTTATTGCCGACGATGTATCTGAGGACGAATAAATTAGCGACGAGGATGACATTGATGAATCTGATGATGCAGAAGAGGAGGAGGTTGCATCTGAAGAAGCCGAAGAAATTGTGACAGGGGATGACGACTAGTTATTCGGATTTTCTTGGATAGGTTGGAATCAGCGTCGCTCACCTAATCTGGCGTTGGGACCAGTAAAAGAATTCGGACGACCACTTAGGATTTGCAGGAAGAATAATAACTCTACGGAGTGTGAAACATGGCCCAAGGCGGCAACGAATTTAACGCAATTAGGATTTCTCTAGCGTCACCCGATCAGATGCGAATCTGGTCCTACGGTGAGGTCACGAAGCCTGAGACAATTAACTACCGCACGCTGCGACCGGAAAAGGATGGTCTTTTCTGCGAGCGAATATTCGGTCCGACTAAGGACTGGGAGTGCTACTGCGGTAAGTACAAGAAGATACGTTATAAGGGTGTCATCTGCGACAGGTGCGGCGTAGAAGTAGCCCGATCCAAGGTGCGTCGCGAGCGCATGGGGCACATAGCCCTGGCAGCGCCTGTGGCACATATCTGGTTCTCCAAGGGCACACCTAGCCGACTGGGCCTGCTGTTGGACCTATCACCGCGAAACCTGGATAGGGTCCTGTACTTCGCGCAATACCTTGTAACCAACGTGGATATAGACCTCCGCGCCGCCGCTGTCGATCGACTGGAGGGCGGACTGGAAGAGGGGGTTGAAAAGCTCGATTCCGAGGCTAGCGAAAAGGTCCAGGCGGTTCGAGGGCAATTTGGCCTCACTGCCGAGGTTGCTGAAGGCGCCGAAGTTGAAGAGGGTGCGGAAGATGTGGCGCCAGAGGCTGAAGCCGAAGTAGAGATATCCGAGGACAAGCGGGAGTCCATCGAGACTGAAATTCGACAGATCAACATGAAGCTTGATGCGGACAAGAGCGAGCTGGAGACAGATATATCAGGGCAGATTGATGAGTTGGAAAGCCTGAGCATTGGCCAGCTCCTGAGGGAGAGCCGTTACCGGGAGTTGCGTGACAGCCACGGAGAGGTTTTCAGGGCCAGCATGGGCGCCGAGGCAGTCCTGGAAATTCTGAAGGGCCTGGATATGGCCAAGCTTCGGGACGACTTGCAAGAGGAAATTAGGTCCACGTCGGGCCAGCGCCGCAAGAAGGCCATCAACCGCCTACGTGTGATTGAGGCCTTCCGAAAGAGCGAGAATCGCCCGGAATGGATGGTCTTCACAACCTTGCCGGTTTTGCCGCCTGAGTTGCGGCCAATGGTCCAGTTGGACGGCGGACGCTTCGCCACCAGCGACCTGAACGATTTGTATCGCAGGGTAATTAACAGGAATAACCGGCTGAAGAGGCTGATTGAGCTTCAGGCACCGGAGATCATAGTACGTAACGAGAAGCGCATGCTTCAGGAGGCTGTGGACGCACTGGTGGACAACGGTCGCCGAGGTCGCGCCGTATCCGGAAGCCACAACCACAAGCTAAAGTCGCTTTCTGACCTGCTGCGAGGCAAGCAGGGCCGGTTCCGCCAGAACCTGCTGGGCAAGCGCGTGGACTATAGCGGTCGCTCTGTAATTATCGTCGGCCCGGAGTTGAAGCTGCACCAGTGTGGCCTGCCCCGGCGCATGGCGTTGGAGCTGTTCAAACCTTTTGTAATGAATCGCCTGGTGATGAAGGGCTACGCCCACAACATCAAAAGCGCCAAGAGGCTGGCCGAGAGGGCCCGCCCCGAGGTGTGGGACATCCTGGAAGAGGTAGTGAAGGACAGGCCAGTTCTTCTAAACCGAGCCCCTACCCTTCACAGGCTGGGTATTCAGGCATTCCATCCGGTGCTTATAGAGGGTAGCGCCATAAGGCTTCACCCGCTGGTGACGACGGCTTTTAACGCCGACTTCGACGGAGACCAGATGGCTGTGCACGTACCCCTTTCTAGGGAGGCGGTGCAAGAGGCCAACCGGATGATGCTTAGCACTTACAACATGTTGGCGCCTAGCTCGGGTGAACCTATAGTCGCGCCAACCCTGGACATGGTGCTCGGCTGCTTCTACATGACGCAGATCGAGGAAGGCGCCAAAGGCACCGGTCATGAGTTCTCCGACTTCGAGGACGCCCGTTTGGCTTACGAGGTAGGCGTGGTGGACCTTAGGGCATTGGTCAAGATCAAGCATGGGCCCGAGTCTTTGGTAAACGCCGAAACAAACGTGTCGGGTTCGTTGGAGACAACCGTGGGCCGCATGATCTTTAACGAGAATGTGCCTGACGAGCTTGGTTACCGCAACGGAGAGATAGACAAGGACGCGCTGAAATCCATCACGTCTGAGGCGCACACTATCCTAGGCAACGTGAAGACGGCAGTGATTTTGGACGCATTCAAGGATTTGGGCTTCCATTACGCATCCAAGGCCGGCATCACCATAGCCATTAATGACATTGAGATCTCGCCTGAAAAGGACGTGATCGTGGGCTTGGCCGAAACCAAGGTCACTCAACTGGAACAGCAGTACATGGACGGCCTCATCACAGAAGATGAGCGTTACCGTACTGCAGTGGACATCTGGACCAGGGCCAGTGACGACGTTACCCAGATGGTGCAGGACAACCTGAAGAACTACGGTGGCATCTACGTTATGGCCGCCTCGGGCGCCAAGGGTAACATCGCGCAGATAAAGCAGATGGCCGGTATGCGTGGACTGATGTCGGACCCCAAGGGACGTATTATTGAGCGGCCCATCAAGGCAAACTTCCGCGAGGGACTGAGTGTTCTGGAGTATTTCCTTTCGACGCACGGTGCTCGTAAGGGACTGGCTGACACGGCCCTGAGAACTGCGGACAGCGGCTATCTGACCAGGCGTCTCATCGACGTAGCCCAGGAGATCATCGTATTGTCCGACGACTGCGAGACTGCAGGCGGCATATGGGTAGAGAACGGTGTGCAGGATTCTCTGCTTACGCCGTTTACGGACAAGGTTCGCGGCCGTTATCTGGCTGCGCCTGTTGCTGATGCAGAAACAGGCGAAATCATCGTCGACAAAGGAGAGTTGCTTAACGACATAACTCTCGCGAAGCTGCAGGAGGCAAATACGCCTGGAGTGTTCGCACGATCACCTTTGGCCTGCGAGGCTCGACGTGGTGTATGCAGGTTGTGCTATGGCGTATCCATGGCCACGTGGGACCCCGTCCTCATCGGTGAGGCGGTAGGCATTATCGCAGCACAAAGCATTGGTGAGCCTGGCACGCAGCTTACTATGCGTACCTTCCACACAGGAGGTATCGCCGGTGCCGACATCACCAGCGGTCTGCCCAGGGTGGAGGAGCTATTTGAGGCTCGTACACCTAAGGGTGAAGCGGTGCTTTCTGAGATTGACGGTACCGTGGAAGTCCATGACTCCACTGAAGGTCGCACAATACAGGTGATAAGTACTGAAGACTTCAGTGACGAGTACATCTTGCCGGCCGGCTATCAGGTGCAGGTCAGCGAGGGTGACATCGTTAATGTCGGCGCGCAACTGGCAGTCAATGGCGAAGAGGAAAGTGGTGAAGAAACCACAGCGCTGGCGTCCAACGATATCATCGCCAGGGTCTCAGGTGTCGTCCGGATAGAAGGCGATACCCTGAGCATAAGTTGGACCGACGAGGACCAAAGAGAGTACGTGATTCCTGCTGCTTCCCACATCATGGTGGCGTCAGGGGACCAGGTGGCAGCCGGAGAAACATTAACGGCAGGCCCCAAAAACCCGCAGCAGATCCTGAGAATACAGGGTCGCGAGGCCGTGCAGCAATACCTCATTGAAGAGGTTCAGAAGGTGTATCGGTCCCAGGGTGTGACCATTCATAACAAACACATAGAGGTCATCATTTCCCAGATGCTGCGCAAGGTGAGGATCGATAGTCCTGGCGACACGGGGTTGCTGCCGGGTGAGCTGGTGGACCGCCAACCCTACGAGGACATAAACGCCGGCATATTGGCGGAGGGTGGAGAGCCTGCTACGGCTAGCCCTGTTCTCCTGGGTATAACCAGAGCCTCCCTCAACATGGAAAGCTTCTTGGCCGCGGCGTCCTTCCAGGAGACCACACGGGTGCTCACAGAGGCTGCAGTTAATGGCCAAGTGGACTACCTCCGAGGTCTAAAAGAGAACGTCATAATCGGTAGGTTGATACCTGCCCGCCTGGATGGCACCGTGGAAGGACGCAAATACCTGGGCATTCCCGAGGAGCCGGAACTAGAGCCAATCGGAATACTATCGAACCCTCTTGACGGGGACGGTTTCCAAGAAGGCGAGTCCGGTGAAATTGTGGAAGACCAGATTGCTCCAGCAGGATTTGACATGGAAAAGGCTGTGGAGGAAACGCCGGTGGGTGACGACTAGGCACAGGTAGACAAGTAAAAGTTAATTGTGGGGGCAGGCTTAACAAGCTTGCCCCCTGGTGTTAGTACGAACTCAGGTCATGCCACCCCCCTGTATCTTTTCTGAATTATTGACCTGGGTTTTGTTCCCTTGCTACACTTTGTAGGCGTAAGAATACTTTTTGGGCGGTTAGCTCAGTTGGCTAGAGCGCTACGTTGACATCGTAGAGGTCACAAGTTCGAGTCTTGTACCGCCCACCATGCATCTAATCAGTTAGATAGCCCATCCCCCTTTAGCTTCCTTAGTTATGTTAAGGGGAAGATGCTTTCCATATAGAGAGGAGTACTCCTTGGCAGACCAACCTAGCGAAAAGTCGATGGACCGAATGCGCAAAATGGTTGATAAGTTTTGCGAGAAGTCCGGAACCTTTAAGCATCCTGGCGAGGGTATCACCGAATCTGTCGTCCTCGGCCTTGCACAGAATATGGACGAACTTGGCAGGCCATTATGTCCCTGTAGGTTCTACCCGGACAAGAACGAGGAAGCCAAACATCGCACGTGGATGTGCCCCTGCGATGACATGCAGATATACAAGTACTGCCATTGAATGCTTTTTGTGACGGAAGAGGGTCTTCCGATAACGGAGCATCTGCCTGAGGATCACGAAGGGCTTCAAATGTACGGTGAGGTGAAAGATCCCACCCCGAACAAGGGCAGGGCATTACGAGATAAGGCGGAAGAGCGCGAGATAGAACGAAAAGAACGCCCTTCTTAAATCAACCAAATTGATGCGGCAAAAGACATGGAGGTCTAGATGGCAGTACCAATAGCGGTAACAGACGCAAATTTCGACGAAGAAGTATTACAGTCGGACATCCCCGTTCTGGTGGACTTTTGGGCGGAGTGGTGTGGCCCATGCAAGATGATATCGCCCGTAGTAGATGAGCTGGCGGAAGAGTATGACGGCAAGGTGAAATTCACCAAAGTCGACGTGGACTCCAATCCCAAGACAGCCATGAATTACGGCATCCGAGGCATTCCTGCACTGCTTATCTTCGATGGCGGCAAAGTGGCCAAACAGGTCGTTGGCGCTGTGCCTAAGGCCTCCCTGAAGAAAAGTATCGACGAAGCCATCGGGGGGTAACGGGCCAGAACCCTCCCTCCTATTTAGGAAATCGAATGGGCCTGCCGCTTCGGTAAAGAGTCGGGTGCGGCAGGCCCATTATTTTGTTCGCGTATTTTGGGTTCCGGTAATCAAATGCGCTGCCATAACGGTTGACCAGGCGCCCTAGAGCGGCTAACATTTAATTGGGCGTTTAGGCTCAATTTTTTGAGCACTCAGCTCATATTCGCGGCCCCGTGGTGTAGTGGTTTAACATGCAGCCCTGTCAAGGCTGAGATCGCCGGTTCGAATCCGGTCGGGGTCGCCACCAGTTCAAACTTCAGCCATCGTTGTATTTCTCAATTTGCCTCCAAGATATTCTTAGCGCTTCCCTTCGCAGGCTTGTAATTCGGTCGTAATCAGGGAAACTCCGTCTAGCCACGCCACGTTTTTCCAAACTGTGCACCTCTGCTCACCGACTCCCAATTCCCACTCATTTATGCTGCCGACCGCCACGCAAAAAATGGGCTGGCGGACCTATTTATCCTTTCTGCCTAAATCGGTATATACTGTTGCCCAATCGGGTATGCCGACGAACGGCATGACTTTTAGCAAGAGTGGTATAGAAGGAGGTCCGGAGTATGGCCAAGGTAGAAGGCAGCTACTTAGTAGCTAAGGCGATTCAAAATGAGGGCATAACCACGCTTTTCGGGTTACCCGGGGGGCCGGTGGTGGAGGTAATAGGATTTGCGGCTCAGCTAGGCGTAAGGCCAATTAGCGTAAGGCATGAGCAGGCCGCCGCGCTCTCAGCCGCCGCATACGGCTATGTCAGGAACGAGGTTGGCGTTTGCGTGCTGGCTGCAGGGCCTGGTGTAACGAACGCTTTGACAGGCGCGCACGTGGCCTTCGACAACGGCCTACCCATAGTGCTCCTGGGAGGGTCCGGCCCTCAGCATGGGCGTTACTCCGGCACGTTCCAAGAGACAGATAACGTGCCGATGTTCAAGAGTATTACCAAGATGTCGGTTCAGATAGATAGCGCAGCCCGCATTCCTGAATACATGTCCATGGCGTTCCGGAAGGCCCGAAGCGGCCGTCCTGGACCAGTCTACCTGGACCTTCCTTCAGACGTTCTTCAGGCAGAGGTCGAGGAAGATGACGTCAAGTGGCCGGTGAATTATTTCGCGGACGTGCATCCCATGGGCGACGCCAATCAGGTGAAGAAGGCCGCCGAACTGCTGCTAAACGCTGAAAGGCCGTTGATGATTGTCGGCAAGGGCGTTCGCTGGTCTGAGCCTACTGAAGAGCTCAAGGGTCTGGTTGAGGAACTGGGCATGCCTTTCATATCGTCACCAATGGGACGCGGCTTCATTCCGGACGACCATCCCTTGAATGCTGCTGCCGCTCGTAGCACAGCAATCCGAGGTGCAGATGTTGTTCTTATGGTCGGCGCCAGGATGAACTGGATGTTCGATTTCGGTCGAGGGTTTGCACCCGATGCCAAGATCATCCACGTAGACATCGAGCCGGGAGAAATCGGTATCAACCGAGCCGTTGAGGTCGGCATTGTAGGCGACGCCAAGGGCGTTCTGCAGCAGATATTGACGGAGATTGATGGCAAGACGGACGGCATAGCGGATAAGGCCGAAGAAGGGCCGTGGCTAACATCTATCCGCGACAAGGCCGCTTCCAACGGAGCCGCTATCGAGCCCCTTTTGAACTCTGACAGCGATCCTATCCGCACATTCAGGATGATGAAGGAGATTCGCGACGTCTTCCCCAGGGATACCATCTACTGCGTGGACGGCCAGATGACTTTGGGCACAGGTCGGCAGGTGCTCCAAAGCTACACACCGGCAAGTCGCCTAAACTCAGGCTCCAATGGCTGCGTGGGCGTGGGAGTGCCCTTCGCTGTTGGCGCCAAGCTTGGCCGACCGGACGTGCCTGTTGTTAGCATCAACGGCGACTGCGCCTTCGGATTCAACGCCATGGAGATGGAGACGGCGGTACGCCACGGTATTCCCGCGATATTCATCATCAACAACAACTCGGGCATCGTTGGTGGCACTATGGAGGCGAAAATGGGCCTTCCCGAAGGATACGGTGAGAGAGTGGCGACCTATGTTCAGGACATTCGCTACGACAAGATTATCGAAGCCTTTGGTGGATATGCAGAGAACGTTACCCATCCAGAGGAGCTACGACCTGCCCTGGAGCGGGCGTACGAGGCGACAAAGGCCGGCAAGGTTGCATGCATTAATGTCATTTCTGAGCATATGGAGATGATGGTCAACACTGCCACACGGGCCAGCGCCCTGATGGGTTACTAAACCCGAGATTAGGAATTAGAGTGAGCCGGGTACAAGCTGAGCTTCAGCCTGTGCCCGGCTCTTTGGTTTTATCAACATGACAAATTGGAGGATAGCATGGCTAGAATACCGCAACTGACGACGAAAGAGGATGTGCCCCAGGAGCACCAGCACATCGTTGAAGAGATTATGGGGAGCCGAGGCGGTCGCATAAGCGGGCCCTTCTCGGTCCTTTTGCATAACCCGGAGGCTGCAGGGCGATCGGCCCATCTGGGAAGCGCGCTACGATTCGACTCCACCACCCTCACCAAAGACCTGTTGGAGATTGCCATCAACACCGCGGCCAGGGAGAGCGACTGCGGTTACCAGTGGGCAGGACACTATAAGCTGGCTCGGGAAGCCGGCGTCAGCGAGGCCACGTTGGACGTCATAGCCAACCACGGCTCGCTGGGCTCTCTCTCCGAGGACGAGGCCCTGGTAGTGCAGTACGGCAGAGAGCTATTTCGCGATCACAGGATATCCGAGGCCACTTACGCTGCTGCTTCTGAGCGGTTCGGCACGCGCGGACTGGTTGATCTAACGGCCCTGATGGGTTATTACGGCATGCTTGCGTGTTCCCTAAACGCCTTTGACGTGCAACCTCCGTCTGACGCTCCTAAGCTGCCCTAGCGTCCTTAAATATACGATGCTGTGGCCAGGTTGTGCGGCAAATCATGGCCTTCTGGTAATACCTAGTCGGCCCCCGTCGCCGACCTGCCGAACGATGAACCTGGCCACGCTTTACCCTTTCACCATCCTCTGGTATATTGTGCTCCGTAGGCCGAATACGTGCGTGGGAAAACATTATTATGGTCTGGAAATATGGGATTTTCCCACTTACATTTAATTCGGTCATCACTGGAGAATTTGTTAGCTAGATAGAGAGGGATATTTATGGCAAAGAAGGTAGGTCAGTATATAGAGCGGCCCGGCAGGCAGCCTGGTGATGCCCCGATCATCATTCCGGTGGCCGAAAGCTTAATGACGGAGCCAGGCATCCCAACTCGTGAGCGAGACGTTTCGTTCTTCAGTCGAGAAGACCCAATAGAAAACATGGCTCTTTCTGAGAGCGCCTCGGCTGAGTGGTCAAGGGAAGAGCGCATCCAGCATTCACCTGAGGCCAACGAATTCTTCGACAAGCATGAGGAGAATATGGGGCCAATTGTAGAGTGGGTGAGGCACAGTGGTGACCTTGAGCCCACCGGCTCCCCCTCAGGTGTTGATGTCTCGGAGGCAATTCGAGAGAAGGCCCGAGAGCTTGGCTATGGCGAGGTAGGATTTACCCGAAACGACGCACACTACGTTTACCAGAGCCGCAAGCGCCCGCTAAGGAACGACCTGCCGCATGCAATATGTCTTGCGTTGGAACAGGACTATGTTAAGACGCAGACCATTCCTAGTATGGATGCTGAGGACACCCATTTCGGCACCTATGAAGATCAGGGACCGAAGTCCCAGGAGCTTACCGACTTTATAAGGGACCTTGGGTACAGCATTCAGGTCTCTGGTCCTACGTGGCATTACGGGCCTATGATTCCGCTGTTTGTTCAGGCGGGCCTTGGCCAGCTTGGCGCCAACGGCCAGTTGCTGTCACCTCACTTCGGCTCCCGCGCGCGACTGCAGATCATCTATACCGATGCGAAGGTCACCTACGACGAGCCTATCGACTACGGCATTCACCAGTTTTGTAACGAGTGCCAGGTATGCGTCAACCGCTGCCCTGGCCGCGCTCTTATGGCCGATAAGGTCTGGTACAGAGGCGTCGAGAAGAACAAGCTGGTATTCAAGCGGTGCAGGCCGGTCATGGCCAGGTACCTCGGCTGTGGTGTCTGCATGAAGGTCTGCCCTATCCAGAAGTACGGAATGAAGCCCGTAATGGAACATTACGTCGAGACCGATGGCGAAATACTGGGCAAGAATACAGATAACCTTGAAGGCTACTCGTTCCCAGATAAAGGTTACTTCGGTCCAGGTCAGCTTCCCACATTTGAGCGAACGTTCTTCGATATGCCCAAAGGTCGAGCAGAGGACTGGCTGCTGCTGGAATTCCGCGACAAGCTCTTCGAGAATGCCGCGGCTGAGGGCAAGGATAAAGAGGATATGTGGACGGAGTTCCGAGAAAAGGTAGAGCAGTCCATGGACCGTCGAGGCATGGCCGTTGATATGGGCATGGATCTGGGGGTTTAGCCGCTCCGGAGGCAATCAACGACCAGGCTAATATGGTTGGTAACTTGGCGGGGACGCTTTTCATATGCGTCCCCGCCTTTATTTTAGGCGGAGATTCTTGACCGCCATGCACCCGTCTACATCGCACCGCATGGCGTTTGACGAGCAAATCACGCCGGTGCTACACTGGGGTAATTTCGCTCCGACTATTTCCGTC
The DNA here is from genome assembly GCA_002816705.1 of SAR202 cluster bacterium Casp-Chloro-G4. GTDB lineage: Bacteria > Chloroflexota > Dehalococcoidia > Lucifugimonadales > JADFKI01 > Casp-Chloro-G4. The sequence continues at coordinate 16,530 of MUCK01000037.1, read as the reverse complement.
CTAACGTTGGGCAACTACCCAAAAAAACGTCCGAAACGAGGGTATGTTTCGATTTTCGCCAAATCCCAACAGAGCGCACCTTGTTAACTGGCGCGAGTGGGGCCTGGAAGCATTCGAGGAGGCCCAGCGACAGGACAAGCTGGTCATGCTCTACCTCGGCGCCTTCTGGTGCGGCTTTTGTCAGCGTATGGACGAGACCACGCTGTCCGTTGATGAGACCCAAACTCTGCTAAATGCCTACTTCATTCCAGTGCGCGTAGAGGATGCTCAGAGACCCGATCTCAACGCTCGCTATAGCCAGAACGGCTGGCCAACCATCGTCTTCATGACTCCACAGGGCGATCATGTGGCCAGTGTGAACTACATGCCGCCCAACGATTTTTGTGATGTTCTGGTTCGGCTTTACCAGATGTACACGGAGCAAAGGCAGGAGTTGGAGCAATCGCTTGCCGAGGCCAACCAGCAGTCATCCCAGGTTAGCACGACGTCTGAGCCTGCCAGCCCGCGTTCAGAGTCCGTCGCCGAGATCGCTGAAACGCTCATGGGTTTGGCAGACCCTATCTACGGCGGCTACGGACCGGACCACAAGTTCCTGCATCCTGAGGCGCACCAGTTTCTGCTGTCCCGTTACCATGCTACCGGGGACCGTGCCTACGTAAACCATGTGGCCCTGTCTCTGGAGCAAATGAGGCGAAGCCAGACTCACGATAACCAGGACGGCGGGTTTCACCGCTACTCCTCAAAACGCGATTGGACAGAGCCCCACCAGGAGAAGCTGCTGGCAGACCATGCCGGATTGTTGAGCACATACCTCCACATGCTCGTCATTACTGGAGAGGCCAGGTACGAAGAAATGGCTCAGGAGATTATCGATTTTCTTGATCGAAGGCTCTCTGATGCTGATGGCGTGGCGTTTCTAGGCTGTCAGGACTACGTTCGCGCAGTGACCAGGCGCATCTCCGAAGGCCAGGAGGCAACCCCCCGAGAACCCGGCAGCACTTTTTGGATAATCGACGATTGGGTCTACACCGACGCCAACGCCCAGGCAGCCTCCGCCTACCTGCACGCATACCAGATACTTGGCGAATCTCGGCTAAGGGAAAGAGCTCTCAATGCTTTGGACTTTTTGTGGGAACATTGCCGGGACTCGGAAGGTCGCGTGTGCCACTACTTTGACGGTAGTCCCTACGTTCCGGGTCTTCTAATCGATAAGACGCATTTGGCCCATGCCAACTTGGATGCCCACGCCGTCACCGGTGAGCCTGGGTATTTGGAACGTGCAACGGCTCTAGGCCAAAGCATTCTCAGCGAGCACAAGAACCCCGCGGGCGGCTTCTACGACATTAGCGAGAATGGACCGGGACATCTTCGGCACAAGTTGACGTTGCTTACGGAGAACGGCCTGGTGGCCTCGCTAATGCTCCGGCTGTCGGATGTCACTAGCGACATCTCTTTTGGCGAGGGCGCGACGTGGGCGCTGGGGGCCTTTACCGATGACCTGTCCCCCTACGGAGTATTCGCTTCGGACTTCGGAATGGCCATGGCTGGGTACATGTCCTCTCCCCTCACCGTGACGCTGGAAGCAGCGCCGGGAGACCCCCAGGCTCGTGTGTTAGCGTTGTCCGCCATGGACCGATTGACTGAACGCCGCGTCACCTGGATTTTTCGACCGCCGGATGAAAAGGCGAAGGCTGCTTTATACCTGGAGGATGGCGACTCCAAAGTAGGGCCAATATATGAACCGGCACAGTTAACGCCGGACCTGCTAACGGCGGCCCGTCTGTCTTAATAGACCCTGCACCCGTTTAATGAGAGGTAATAAGTTATGCGTTTGACCTTAGCCCGCCACCCGGTAACGGAGATAAAATTCGGCGACGAGACGTCACTTGATGGAACGGCGCTGTCGATAAACGAAAGCGAGCTCCGCGCGCTACTGTTGGAGGACCAACGCCTGGAAAGCGTAGGCTTGGACGTCGTGCGTCCGGGAGAGAACTGCCGGGCAGGGCCTGTCTTCGACATCATAGAGCCCAGGGCCAAGGCGGATGGAGGCAGCCCGGACTTCCCTGGAGTACTGGGGCCATCAGCCATAGCTGGCATTGGCACGACCCACGTCCTGGAGGGCGCGGCCGTTACGGTGGTGGATTGCCGTCCCACTGTCACAGCGCGTGCGGCCAAGCGCAGCATACTGGAGATGAGTGGAGAGGGGGCGGCCCGTTCACCCTACTCTGCCCTGCAACACCTGGTTTTGACTCCGCGTTCGAGAGCCGATGTACCGTCCCATTCGGCCCTAAACGCAACGCGCATGGCCGGGCTTAAGGCAGCGGTCTACATGGCGCAGGCCGCACGAACCAGGCAGCCCATCACCACCGAGACGCTGGGTCCGATAGGGCCGACGGAACCGGGACGCGAGGGCCTGCATCGAGTGGCCTACATCGGACAGATCTACTCCCGGCAGCGCTCTCCGGAGATTGATGAGCATATCTTCTACGGCCTGAACACAACTGGCATGTTGCCGGTGCTCACTAACCCCAACGAGTGGTTGGACGGCGCTGTTTTGCCCTCTTATGACACGTCGTTGGGCGGCGCGGAGACGTATTTTTACCAGAACCATCCTGTGATTACAGACCTCTATCGACGCCACAACGAAGGCGAACTGAACTTTGTCGGCGCAGTCGCGTCCATATCCGGTCTGGACAACGAAGACCGGGATCGGTTGTGCCAGGTGGCGGCGCACCTCGTCAAATGGGGACTCAACGCCGATGCGGCGGTACTCACCAAGCACGGCGGTGGAGTGCCCCACGCCGACATGGCGCAGACGGCCCGCCTGCTAGAGCGCATGGAGGTCAGCACGGCCGTTATGGTGTCCGATATGTCCAGGGACCGCCGCGTAGAATCCGCGCTGCTTTTTAACTTCCCCGAGGTGAACGCCATCGTATACTGCGGCGGCGGCGACACAAAGTGGACGGTTCCGGCTGTGGAGCGCATCATCGCGGGCAATCCGCAGGTGGAGGAGATGTTGGCACAATCGCAAGAACTCATGGCCTCCAGCATAGCCGGCGTCGTGAATCAGCAGGGCGCCAGCCACGTAAGAGCGATGACCTACTAGTCGGGTTTGGTGAAAGATATATAATCTTGATACATGCCCTGGCCTGGTTCATATGGTTAATGGGGCAGGAGGAAGAAAATGAAAATAGTCCACTACGTCAATCAGTTCTTCGGAGGCATCGGCGCCGAGGAGGAGGCTGGTAGGCCGTTGGAGATCCGGGAGGGCGCTGTTGGACCCGGGCGTCTGTTGGAACAGCTATTCGGAGACGGCTCTCAGGTTCTCACGACGTTCGTGTGTGGCGATAACTACGCTGTGGAACAGCAGGACCAACTCATCACCGATGTGTTGAACCACCTGCGCGCTTCAGGAGCAGACCTGTTCGTAGCAGGGCCATGCTTCGAGGCGGGACGATACGGCATGGCCGCCGGCGCTCTGTGCTCTGCAGTGCAGGCCGAGCTTCATATTCCTGCTGTAACGGCTATGGGTGGGGAGAATCCCGGCGTCGACCTGTACCGCGAGGAGCTATTCATCGTGGATTCCGGCGCCAGTGCATCGGCCATGAGCCAGGTGGTCACCCGTATGGTGGCGCTGGGCAAGAAGCTAGTAGCCGGTGAAGAGATTGGCACACCTGCCGACGAGGGCTACATTCCCAGAGGGCTTATTCGGGATGCCTTCGTTGAGCAGAACGCGGGCCAGCGTCTTGTTGCCATGGTCATGGACAAGGTCAATGGCGATCCATTTGAGTCCGAGATGATGTCCACCTCATTCGAGCCAATACCCATGCCGGCAGCAGTGGCCGACATATCCAAGGCCCGGGTTATGGTCATTACCGATGGCGGCCTGGTGCCCTCGGGCAACCCTGACGGCATCGAGGGCATGGCCGCCACCCGCTGGGGAACCTACAGCATTAAAGACAAGGATGGCCTGGACGGCAAAGACTACGAGATCTCCCACGGCGGCTACGACCCCAGGTTCGTCGAAGCGGACCCCGACAGGCTTGTGCCTCTAGACGCTCTCCGTCAGATGGAGAAAGAGGGCATCATTGGGGAGTTGCACAACGAGTTTATTTCCACATCCGGGTTGGCCAATCCTCTCTCCAATACTCGGCGCATGGGCAAGGAGATGGCCCAGAGGGTCAAAGAATTGGGGGTGGACGCGGTAATCGTCACATCCACCTGAGGCACCAGCACTCGCAGCGGCGCTGCGATAACGACCGAACTGGAGAAGGCTGGCATACCGGTAGTGCAGATTACGTCAGCTCTGCCAATAGCCAAGATGGTGGGCTCAAACAGGGTAGTTCTTGGGAACGGGATTGTTCATGTTGCCGGAGACCCCAATCTGCCCGTCAACGAAGAGAAAGACCTGCGACGCCGACTGGTGCAGAAGGCGCTGGACGCTCTGGAGTCGGAGGCGAAAGAATAACCTGTCGAAAGTCTTATAAGCGACCCGAGGTGCACCAGAGATGATGGGCATGACATCTCCAGGCAGGTTGCCGGTTATCACAGGCGTGCGACATTTTCTTGCCCATACGCCCGGGTTGGTGCGATATGGACACAAGCCGTCGCTGGATATCGCCAGAAACGCGGCCGTCGCAGAGAACATCGCGGGCCACCTGCGAACCTTTTCTGAGGCAGTCGCCTACCCGCCTAATCGCGCATACCTCGGCTCCATCTACCCTGACCAGCTTCGGGATATTCCCAGGCCCTGGTTCCTGCAAAACGGTCCTGCGGAACGCCGACAGCCTCATGGGGACATGATGCCGGAGGAAGAGTTTTACGCCATTTTGAAAATGGCTGACGACTTCGACATCGTCTGGCTGACTGAAGATTTTGTGAAAGAAGCAACGCAGAATCTGCAGGATAACCCTCTGATCAGTTCCGCAGACTTGGACAAGCTTACCGATGGCCACCAGCAATCCGGCATAGAGCAACGGATCGCCCAAGAAAGCTCTTTACCCCTCACTTTGAAGGATGGGCGGCTCATTGGCTGCGTAACTGGGGCTGCGGGCAGCGACGAACTCAACGCCGGGGTGCTGCTGGAGAACCTGGCCTGTAAAGCCACTGCTGCCATGGCGCTGCGCACGCTACTCCACGATGGTGGCTTCGATGCGACTCAGGTGCAATACATCCTTAATACGGGCGAGGAGGCCGTGGGCGACTCCTTCCAACGCGGCGGTGGCAACATGGCCAAGGCCGTTGGGGAGTTATGCGGTCTTGCTGGCGCTACCGGCTCCGACGTGAAGGCCTTCTGCTGCGCGCCCGTGCACGCACTGGCTATCGCTGGTTCTATGGTGACCTCTGGCTTGTATGACCGCGTGGTTGTGATAGGGGGATGCTCGCTGGCCAAGCTGGGTATGAACTACACCGGCCACCTGGACGCGGACCAGCCGGTGCTCGAAGACGTCCTCGCGGCATTCGCAGTGATGGTCGAGCCTGACGACGGTAAGAGCCCTGTGATTCGCCTGGACTCGGTCGGAGGGCACAACATCGGGGCCGGTTCGTCGTTGCGTGCCATATCCCGAACCCTCATGACTGATCCCTTGGCGAGGTTGGGATTTCGCTTCCAGGACATAGATAAATTCGCCATCGAGCTTCAGAACCCGGAGATCACCGAGCCAGCAGGTGGCGGCGACGTAACGGAGCGCAACTACCGAGTCATAGCGGGGCTGGCCGTTCAGAACCACGAGATTGATAGGTTGGACATACCCACATTCTCGGCACGGCACGGCATGCCTGGCTTCTCGTCGACGCAAGGGCACATCGCTTCTGCGGTGCCTTTCTTGGGTCACGCTGTGGACCACATTGGCTCTGGTGACATGCAGAGGGCTATGTTCGTGGCGAAGGGAAGCCTGTTCCTGGGCCGCATGACGCAAATGTCGGATGGTTTCTCTTTTATACTGGAGCGCAACCCTGCCCGCTAAAGATGCACAACATGCAATAATGGGGCCTGCTTTAACAGGTCTGGAATTTGGTGAACCACGGAGGCCAATGGAATGGATTTGAAGGGGAAGAAGGTCATAGCCCTGGGAGAGAGGGATGGCGTTCAGAGCGGTTCTATTGTCGAATGTGTTAAGAGCGCCGGGGCCGAAGTGGTGATGGAGTTCACTGCCTGTTTCGTCTGAACGTCCGCTGGTGCGCTTGACCTGGAGGGTCAAGAGATGATCAAGAGGGCGGCAGATCGGGTCGGCACCGAAGACCTCGTCGTAGTGTTGGGCACTCCCACCGCTAACAGCAGCAAGCTTTTCGCCATGACAGTCACGGAAGGCGATCCCACATGGGCTGGTCCTTTGGCCGGCGCTGGGTTAGGTATCCCCGCCTACCATGTCATGGAAGACGAGATCAAATCTCAGGTAGACGAATCGGTTTACGAGGACGAGGTTGGTCTAACCGAAATGACTATTGAGAACCCTGACGAAATTCTCGCAGCCGTCAAAGCGGTGCGGGAGAGCAACGGCTTAGCCTAGGATTTTTTCAGGGCGTTTTACGGGTGGAGTCTCTTGGCAGCCCAGGCGAGAGTTCGGTTATTGAAATTCAACGTAAGCGAGGTTCGAGATGGATTACCAGGTTTGGGTTAACGGCGAATACGTGGCACGCAGCCAGGCCACCATCAGCATGATGGACCGTGGCTTCAGGCTCGGCGACGTAGTATTCGATACGTCACGCACCTTCAATGGTAAGGTCTTTCGGCTGCGGGACCACCTTGATAGGCTGTACCGGTCGCTGCAATACACCCGCATAGACCCCGGTCTGAGCAAGGACGAGATGGAACTTATCACGCTGGGTGTGGTACAGCAAAACGAGGCCATGCGGGAGGGGGCTGGCGACGACTATCAGATTACTCAGATCATAACGCGAGGCGTCGGGCCGATACAGAACCCGTCCAGTCCCAATGTCTCCATCTGGATTGACCCGTTGGGCGGGCCTCGTTTCGCCCCTCTATACAAGACGGGCGCTCACGTCGTAATTCCCAAGACCCGCAGCTACACTGCCGAGCAGATCGATCCCAAGGTCAAGCACTACAGCAGGCTCAACTTCGTGATGGCGGAGCTTGAGGCCACCGACGTAGACCCCGAAGCCCTCCCCCTTCTTTTGGACACCGACGGCAACATCACCGAGGGCATTGGCGCGAACTTCTTCATGGTTAGCAATGGCGTGCTGAAGACCGCCAGAGACAACGACATATTGCAGGGCGTATCCCGCATGACCGTTTTCAATTTGGCTGAGCAGCTAGGCATACCTGTTGTCGAGGAAGACCTCCAGCCTTACGACGTTTACACCGCAGACGAAGCGTTTCTCTGCAGTACCCCTTACTGCATTTTGCCGGTGGGCCGAGTCGACAACCGAGCCTTGGGAGAGGGCGCTCCCGGTCCGATAACCAACCAGCTGCTAGCTGCCTGGAGCGAAAGAGTAGGCCTCGATATAGTTGATCAACTTGGCAGATTGACTCAGTAGCTCACGATTTGAGACCTTCGCCATCCCAGGTTTATCCCTCTGTTGTACCGTTATCGGCCAAATCAATAATCTGTGAACCTGAAACGAATTGTCATATCCCTACTTCCGTGGTACTATGACCGTGCTTCTCATTGAGACCTTGGTTGGTATCGCCAAAATATGGCGTGGACAAGCCTGCCACGGGTGCCTAATGGGAATCCAGAGCGGCATGCGAGATTTTACCTGGAACGGAAACGCATGCCTGAATTGGCGTCTGTGGGGATTGCCTAGGTAAGAGCCCTTCAGTTTTCGTCAAAGTCTGGTATTGTTAATGTATAAGGTTCTGTTTAGTCGTAACAGGGAGTTGTATGGCAAAAAAAGAGGTGATTGAGGTTGAAGGAACGGTTTCGGAATCCCTTCCGAACGCTTCTTTCAGAGTGGAATTAGCCAATGGTCACCAGGTGCTTGCCTATGCTTCGGGCAAGATACGCCGCTTCTTCATCCGCGTCTTGCCGGGTGATAGGGTTCTCGTGGAACTCTCGCCATATGATTTGACTAGAGGCAGAATAACCTACAGGTTCAAGTAACCCCGTATCTATTGGCAGGTGACCGCACGTCTACTTTTTGTCGGTGTGTCCCTGTCTCGTTGCCTATGAAGAATTTGGGAGGCGTTTGAGATATGTACCGAAAGACGGACGAAGACGGAGTCGATGAGTATCTCTGGAAGCCATTTGATAGGACCGGCAATTCTTCAGATTCCCTAGAGCGTATTGTTAGGGCCAATGGGCAGGAGCAAATGGCCGACGGCGCCGCCCTTGCTGGCCCCGACGAGACCCAATCCCAAACCGGCCTCGATGCAGACTGGGAGAAGGATCTCGAAACTGTTGAAATTGACGACCCAATCCGCATGTACCTGAGGGAGATCGGTAGGGTAAGCCTTCTTAAGAAATCGGATGAGCGAACGCTAGCCAGGCGCATAGAGGCCTGCAAGCACATCCAAAACGTAGAGAAGGACCTTGCAGAAGCGGAAGTCGAGTCTTCGCGAGCTTGGGTAAATATCGCTTTCATGGTCAAGCGCCTGGGCGATGGCAGCTCTCTTTTGAATGCACTTTGCAGGTACCTCGGATTCGAACGTGAGCCTACGCTCTCCGATGCCATGGCTGACCCCGTCCTACGAGAAGCTCTTGATGGTGAACTTCCTGAAGAGCTTTTGAACTTCGTTTCTGAGATGCTCAACAAGGAACCTGAGGATGTTAAGGCCGAGTTACAACGACTCTCCTTGGACAGCCGCTTGCTTCCCAGGGAGATTAACGAGCTTGTTAACCCCGAGACAGATGTTAAGCATCTGAGCATAGTGGCACAGAAAGAAGAATTCATAGAATCACTGAAATCCTATGAGCTTATATTCAATAGCCATTTGGAAAGGTTAAAGGACGAAGGCGTCCGGGCCGGACGCCATCTGGCGGAGGCCAACCTCCGATTGGTAGTCAGCGTTTGCAAGAAGTACGTTGGTCGAGGCCTTTCCCTGCTGGACCTTATCCAAGAGGGAAACATCGGCCTTATGCGCGGCGTCGAGAAGTTCGATTACCGCAAGGGCTACAAGTTCAGCACCTACGCTCACTGGTGGATTCGACAGGCGACCACCAGGGCCATCGCCGACCAGTCCCGGACCATTCGACTACCGGTGCACATGGTTGAGGTCATTAACAAGCTACTCCGCGTCAGCCGACAGCTGGTTCAAGAGAATGGCCGAGAGCCTACCAGCGCCGAGATCGGCATTGCGATGGAGGTCTCCGAGGAGAGAGTCAAAGAAATTCTGAAGCTTACGCAATCGCCATTTTCACTGGAGACGCCTATTGGCGAAGAAGAGTCCAGCCAGCTAGGCGATTTCATCGAGGACAAGGACGCCCTGGCGCCAGCCGACGCAGCCTCATACCAGCTTCTCCGAGAGCAGGTAGATGACGTGCTCTACACCCTGAGCGACCGCGAGGCTCGAGTACTCCAACTTAGGTTTGGCCTGCTGGACGGCAGGACACGTACATTGGAAGAGGTTGGCCGGAACTTCGGCGTAACACGAGAGCGAATCCGACAGATCGAGGCTAAGGCTCTGAGGAAGCTCAGGCACCCCAGCCGTTCCAAGAAGCTTCGAGACTTTTTGGATTAGTTGGACTGGCGGGGCTTCGAATCCCTATCGCCCACTGGTGGACGAATAGTCCCTACAGAAACCATATAAAGCATATACGAGGTGCGGACGAGCCATCGACTCAGATGGCCCATCCGCACCTTTTGATTTGTCCGCGATCCGGAAGCAGCGTTTAAGCATGGATGCATTTAGCCTTATACAGATTCTGGTTGCCGTGCTTGCCACTTTGGCCGGTTCCACCGTGCTCGCTTCTCTGGGCTTCGGTATAGGGATGGTGGCAACTCCCATCCTGCTTCTTGTGTTGGACCCCCAGACAGCCGTGGTCGTGTTAAACGCGGTCAGCGTTCCCATAACAGGACTGCTGGTCTGGCAGACTCGCCGCCACCTCCGATTGAAGGATGCCATCCCTGTGGCCGCGTTGGGATTGGCCGGCGCTCTGATTGGCGCATATGTGCTGTCCGCCTCGGGCGAACGAGTCCTTCGCCTGAGCATCGTAGTCTTCATTATTCTCCTCACTGCTGCCACTGCCTTTAATCCTGTTGGCCTACAAGGGAAGGTCCCCTACCCCAAAGTGGTCGGCGGGGCAATAGGCTTCCTGGTCGGGGTAATGCTGGGGGCGCTGGCTATTGGCGGGCCGCTGCTGGTCCTGTTCGTCCTTAGCCAGGGCTGGGACCGGCACCGAATTCGCGCCTTTCTGTCGTTATATCTATTCGTGATAATGTCCTCCGCCACGGTTGGGTACATCCCCACGGGGCTGTTCACCCCAGACCGCATCGTCTTGGCGCTGGTGGCCCTGGGGCCTGTGCTTCTGGGCTTCTGGGTAGGCAGTCGGGTGGCAGGCCGTTTGAACGAGGAGCTTTTCCGGCGTGTGGCCATTGGCGTTATCGTGGCGTCCAGCCTGTCAGTGTTAGTGCGAGAGCTAACCAGCCTTTAGGCTCCTATACGGGGTCGCCTACTTGATGCGGAGAGAGACGCTGAGATCGGGCCAAAAAACGCAGTTGGCTGGTTTGACATGGGTTTAAGGGCCTCCTATACTTGCCTTAAATTGGCTTAGAACTCCCCATGTCTGACCTCTCCTGATGTGCATTGATTGGATTCGACCCGGGGCTTGATGTCCGCGGGGCGCAGACCGTTCATCTGAAAGGCTCAAAGCATGCCTAATAAAGAAGACATTGCCCTGATGGCCCACCTGATGAGGCGAGCCGGTTTCGGCGCAACTTACGATGAGTTGGAAATCCTCGCTGAGCGTGGTTACGACGCTACTGTGGAAGAGTTGCTCCAGCCCGAGGTTCAGGAGCCGGTGGACCGGTACGACCTTCTTCGATACCATCCCTGGTCCTGGAAACCAGGCACCATACAGGGCACCGGCCACGCGACATGGCTGTTCGACATGGTGAACACCAGGGCACCGCTGCTGGAGAAGATGACCGTATTCTGGCATGGCATATTTGCTACCGGGGTCTCCAAGGTCGACCACTGGGACGAGATCGTCGACATGGTTGACATGTTCCGTGATAAGGGCTTGGGCAGCTACAAAGAAATGCTGATCGAGGTGGCCAAAAGCCCGGCCATGCTGTACTGGCTAGACAACAACGAGAACCACGCCGGCGCTCCTAACGAGAATTGGGGCCGGGAGCTTCTGGAGCTATTCAGCATGGGCGTTGGCAACTACACCGAAAAGGACGTCTACGAATGCTCCAGGGCCTTCACGGGCTGGACGATTACCCCGAAACTGCCGCGCTTTCCCATGGGGCGGTTCGACTGGTCTTTCGAATACCGCGAAGAGGACCACGATGGAGATGAGAAGTCATTCCTTGGAAACAGGGGAAACTTCAACGGTGAGGACATAATCGATATCATATGCCGCCAGCCGGCCACGGCCCGATTCATGGCCCGCCACCTGTACAACTTCTTTGTGGCCGACGAGGCGCAGGTGCCTGCCTGGCAAACGGTACCGCCCCGGGACCCTGAAGCGATACAGGTCTTGGTGGACGCCTTCGTGGCGAACGACTATGACATGCGAGAGGTTCTCCGGGTGCTGTTCAACTCCGATTTCTTCAAAGAGGCCCGTTTCTCCCGAATCAAGAGTCCGGTTGAGGTTGTGGTGAATACCCTGAGGTTCGTCGGAGGTCACGAATTCCCTGCGCCCGGCATAGGAAACCTGGGACGGCAGACGGGTTACATGGGGCAGGAGGTCCTCAACCCGCCGAGCGTGGAGGGGTGGCATACGGGCCGCGAATGGATAAACAGCGGCTCGCTGATGCGCCGAATTAATTTCGTTGCCGATCTTGTGGGCGACGTTAACTTGCCAGGAGTGCAGGCCATACTAGGTCGATTGCGAGGCGCAGGGGAGATGCCGCCCGATGGGTTCGTGGACATGTGCCTGGAGCAGATGGGCCCGCTGGACCTGGACACGCAGACTCGTCAGGAATTGATAGACCACGCCGCACCGGATGGCAACCTGTCCTGGGATACACCAACGCAGGCTGATCTCTCGACTCAGAGGGTAAGTGAGATGCTACAACTGATCGTATCTTTGAGAGATTTCCAGTACGCATAGCTGGGTGACAGGGATAAACAAAGGGCGAATGATGGCTTCGCTGAAAAGCCTGGCCAACCCGCGTATGGCCCAGAAAGACGGAGATGAACATGACCACCGTGGATAAGAAAGACCCTGTACTGGTCGTTGTGCAGTTATCCGGAGGTAACGATTACCTCAATACAGTCATCCCCTATGGCAACGACCTATACTACGATTACAGGCCGTCCGTGGGCATACCCCAGGACAAGGTGTTGCACATAGATAATGAGATGGGGTTGCACCCTAATCTCGCGCCTATTAGGGGCATGTATCAGGGGGGAAACGTGGCAATCATCCACGGCGTTGGATACGAGAACTCGCCTCGTTCCCACTTCCGCTCCATGGATATCTGGCATACGTGTGAGCCGGATGACGTGGGCACGGAAGGCTGGCTGGGCCGTGTGATTCGCGAGCTGGATCCCCACAAGGAAAACGTCGTAACCGGCGTGAGCTTTGGGCCGAGCATGTTTAGGGCAATGGCCGTTCCCGGTGTTCCCATTGCCGTAGTGGAGAACCTGGAGGACTACGGTCTGCTGCCGGGCATCAGCATGGCGGACCAGCGGCAGAGGATACTTGATAGGTTCTCCCGTCTGTATGGCCCGGCCATCGGTCGAGGCCCCGTAATGGAATTCCTGGGCCAGACGGGACTGGACGCGTTGAGGGGCGCTGACATTCTTAAGATTGCGCCGAAAAACTACTCATCGACGGTTGAGTACGCCGACACCACGTTGGCCAAGAAGCTGAAGGGCATCGCTCAGGTGCACCTGGCCGGTCTGGGAACCCGCGTCTTCTACTGTGACCATGGCAGCTACGATTCGCACGCGGGACAGCCCAGCATGCTGTCCGTACTGTTTGATGACCTGTCAGCCTCCATCCGGGACTTCTTCGACGACCTGCGAGAGCACGACGCTGCTGATAACGTAATCATGCTGCTGTTCTCAGAGTTCGGTCGTCGAACCCATGACAATGGGTCTGGCACAGACCATGGCGCGGCGGGAGTTGCTTTCCTGATAGGCGACCGGATTAAGGGCGGCCAGTACAGCGTCATGCCGTCACTCAAGTCGCAAGACTTACAACAGGGCGACCCGGTGCCCAATCTGGACTTCCGAAGCCTGTACACCACCATTCTGGAAAACTGGATGTTGATTGACGCCAATCCCATTGTTGGCAGGGCCTTCGAGAAGCTGGACCTGGTAGGGGCTTGAATCCTCGAAGCGCTGCCAAGTTATTAAATTGCAGGTGAAAAAATGCTCACGACCGTAGTCGCAGGACGGACTTTTGATTATAGTCACGCCGTTGGCGGGCTTTATATGCCTATGCCGGTGGCGGTGGCATGCGGGTCAGGTGATAAGGTCTACGTCGTCAGCCGGCAGTATGAGCAGATTCTGGATGTGCCTTGGAACCAGACTGCCACCTTCGCCCAGGTTAACGTGTTCAACATCACCACCACTCCAGGCGAAGAGGAGCACCTCGTCAAAATAAGCCGGTACGGCGACGCTGAAGGTCAGCTTATTTGGCCGGCAGGAATCGCGCTAGACTCGGACGACAATGTTTTCGTGACCGACGAGTGGATGAACCGCGTCTCGGTATTCACCAGTGCCGGGGAGTTCGTGAAGTGCTGGGGAACCCCCGGCGCTGGACACGGGGAATTCAATCGCCCCTCTGGCATCGCCATGGATTCCGACGGCACCCTGCTGGTATCCGATAGCCTCAACCACAGAGTGCAACGTCTGACCGTCGACGGGGAATTCATATCTGCCTTTGGCGGATACGGAAGTGGCGAAGGAAAGTTAGACTCGCCCTGGGGCGTAACCACCGACAAAGACGGGTTCGTCTATGTTGCAGACCACAAGAATCACCGCGCGCAGAAGTTTACGACAGATGGCGAGTTCGTCATGTCCTTCGGCAGCTTCGGTGATGGCAAAGGCCAGCTAACCCGTCCCAGCGACGTGGTCGTGGATAACGACGGCGACGTCTACGTATGTGATTGGGCTAACGACCGCGTAGAGGTCTTTACTCCCCAGGGCCGGTTCCTCACCAGCCTAAGGGGAGATGCCCAGGACCTGGCCAAGTGGCATCGGGAACAGGTGGAGGCCAACGCCGACGTAGAGAAGGCCCGCCGACGCGTGTACACGCTGGAGCCCGAATGGCGGTTCGCTATGCCCACTGGACTAGCCTTTGACGAGTCGAAGTCTCGTATAATAATTACGGATACGCAGCGGGGCCGCGTCCAGATTTACAACAAGCTTCATGACTATATGGAGCCACAGTTCAATCTTTAGGCCGGATGGAAGGCAATGATCTGTCTGAATTGTCAGTATAATAACCTCGAGTCCGCCGTGTTCTGTCAGAGCTGCGGAAACAAATTACCGGATCACGAAGGCATATCTGCCCGTGCTACGCCTCAGGCTCAGCCATTCAGGGCCTCCGCTGTGAGTGTCGAGGGGAATGTGGTTCAACTGGCCCGCAGGGCCCTTGGTGACCTCATTGGGCAAACCATTTCAATCTATAAACTTCACTTCTTGGTATTCTTCGCACTGGCAGTGATTCCGCAGATACCGGTCGTTATTCTTACTATGCTGGTGCCGGAGTTAGGCTCAGGATTCACAGCGGATAATGAAGGCGAGACGTTCGACTTTCCACAGCTTGGAGAGCTGGCGGGCACTGTGTTTGTGCTGGTCGTGGCCACGATCGTTTTATCTTTGCTGTCCATAGGCGGAATAATTTACGCCACCGGACAACACTATCTGGGCAGGAACGTGGAATTTCTCGCCGTATTAGGAGCCGCAGCCAGTAAATTCGTAGCGCTGCTTCTTGTCGCAATACTTCTTGTGCTGATATTCCTCATCCCGGCGGCGCTTACGTTGATATTAATTGGCTTGCCTGTACTGATCTTCGCGATGGTTCGTCTATATTTTGCGTTCGATGCCCTGGTGCTGGAGGACCTTAGGCCCGTGGACTCAATCAGAAGGAGCTGGCGTCTGGTTGAAGGTCACTGGTGGAGAACATTCGGAATCGGCATAATCTTCTTCCTGATGGTCTTCGGGGCGACCTTCGTGGGCTCGCTACTGTTGTTACCTCTAGATTCCTTGGGCGGCACAGCTCTGAGCAGCATTGTTTCTGGCCTGATTAGCGCCATCGTGGCGCCTTTCATGCACATAGGAGCCACCCTGGTTTACCTGGACCTTCGAGTGCGCCAAGAGGGTGGTAGCGTAAAAATCGTCGGCTGAGGTTTCGTTCCCTGGTGGCAGGCCTTAGACGAAGCCAGCCTCCGCCTCATAGTCAGGAAGACGCGGCGTGGCCAAATTCAGATCTTCACACAGCCAGTGCTACTAAATAGTTGAGGGCTAGGCCTCGACCACTCGTACCTCTTCGCCCACCTCTATACTCATGAGATCGTGGCCTATGACGAATGGCCCGTCATACGTCTCCGCAGTGCCGATGTTGATTTCGTTTATGGTGGCGTCTCCAAACGGACCTACGATGTGCGAGTAGACCGCGAGCTTTGGTCGGACTCTGCTAAATACCTCTCCCGCCTGTTGCGGAGTGGTGTGGTGTGCGACGATCTGATCGACGATAAAGTCCGTTGTCCGCCCGCTCCTTGCGGCACGGCGGGCCTCCGGCGCAACGACCTCGTGGATGAGCAGGTCCGCGCCCTGAGCATGAGTTACCAGATTTTCCGACTGTCGGGCGTCGCCGGAAAGGACTACCGACCTTCCCTCGTACTCGACTCGAAACCCGAAGGAGGGTACCTCCGGAATGTGCTCCACATCGAAGGTACTCAATCTGAAACCACTTTCTTCGAAGACGAAGCTCGACTGAATGTCCTGGGCGACGAACTCGATACCGGCCGCCGGAAGTCTCGTGTCCATGTCCCGGCGCATCATGATGTCCGGCTGGAAGGCCTGCGCCAGGTGCTCCATCATGTTGACTGTTCCCTGAGGGCCCCATACTCTCAACGGGGTGTCCCGGCCCGCAACCCATGCAGACAACCAGAGGTCCGGCAAGCCCACCAGGTGGTCAGAATGCAAGTGCGTTAGGAATAGCTTGTCCACCGTCCCAAGCGGCAAGGCCAACTGCCGCAGGCGTTGTAGCGCGCCGCGACCGCAGTCAATTAGAAGCTTGGTGCCGCCGGCCTCAATTAGAGTACTCATGCCGAACCGCTCAATGCCCGGAACGGGTGAGCCTGTGCCAAGTAGGGTTACTGTCATACCGGTCGCCATTTACCTATCTCCTGTGCATTTGGTTGGGCATAGTTTGCCGTAGGGAGTGGGGATTCTGGTGATTTCATTCTCCCACGGCAGTAAAAAGGCAGGCCAGGCTCGCAATC
>MUCK01000036.1 GCA_002816705.1 SAR202 cluster bacterium Casp-Chloro-G4 | reverse complement strand
GCCATAGTCTTGAGGCTCCTGGGCTCGTAGCCCGGCATCTCCAAGCCCTTGACCTGCATTGCCCACGCTTCGGAGCCTTGGCCGACTTTCCTGGATGCGCGCATGCTGCCTTCTGCTAAAAGGTTGCCAATACCGCGACGCTCGGCGATGAGTTTGATGCCTTCCAGCAGCGCATCGCCATCGCCGAAAGACAGGCTGAATCCGCCCGTCTGGTCCGGCGTTAGGAGGCCTTTGTCAGAGCACTCCATAGCCCACGCCAAAGTGACCCCGGTGCTAATGGTATCCATGCCCAATTCGTCGCAAAGGGTAGATGCGCGGATGACAGTGTTGGAGTCGGCCACGCCTACCAGTGGGCCTAGCGCGAAGGCGCTCTCGTACTCCATGCGACCCTGCGCCTTCTTGCCGTCATCGTTCGTCACCAGTATCTTTTCGCAGCCGATGGTGCAGTTAGCACAGTGCGCGTTCTTAACGAAGTGGGCCTGATGCATGGCCTCACCGGTAACCGACTCGGCCTCGTCGAATGTAGACTGCTGGAAGTTGCGGGTCGGCAGCGTGCCTAACCTGTTGAAGACTGAGACGTTAGCCATGGTTCCCAGCGTTCGATACTTCTCTGTGGCGGGCCCGAGACTCCGTTGGGTAAGGTCGTCGCCGATAATGTTGAGGGCGTCCGGGTCCTGGACCGGCACGACGTGGGTGCCCTTTACGGAGATAGCCTTCAGGTTTTTAGAGCCCATGACCGCGCCGGGTCCCGTCCGCGCCGCCTGACGACCGCCGTCGTTGGTGATGCTGGCGAAACGCACCAGCTTCTCGCCGGCGGGACCAATGCAGGCCACTCTCGTGCGATGTCCCATGCGCTCTTTGACTGCCTTTTCGGTTTCCGATGTGGTCTTGCCCATTAGGTCATGGGCTTCCAGAAATTCCACATGGCCATCGTCGATGGAAAGCAGGCAGGGCAATTCGCTTTTGCCGGTAATCACCAGCGCGTCGCAGCCGGTCTTCTTTAACTCGGTGGCCATAAAGCTGGACGACAGGGAGTCGCCAATGAATCCGGTTAGAGGTGATTTGGTGACCACTGCGAACTTGCTAGAGGTCGTTAGGCGGCTGCCCACCAGAGGGCTGGTCACGAATATCAGGGGGTTGGCAGGCTCCAAAGCGTCGATGCCAGTGGGGCAGAGCTTGTGCAGAAGGTAGGCCCCAAGTCCTGAACCGCCAATGAATTTCTTCAGGACATCTTCTGGAATGGCCTCCCAGTGTGACTGACGAGACGTAAGGTCTACCATCAGCATTTTGCCGTTGTAGCCGTAAATTTCGTTTGCGGTTGTGTTTTCTTTCATGAGATCACCCGCCCGCCTGGCTGGAGAACAGTAGCAGGGTGTCGCCCTCTCGCAACTCCAGGCGTTGCTCTGCTAACCCAGACACAAAGGCGGTGCCGTTCAGGTTGAGGGTGTAGCTTTTCATCAGGCCTGAGGTGTCCTCGGCAATGGCCTTGCCGACTAGCTCCGGGCAGGCTTCGCTCAAGATTTTGGTTACCTCTGCCAGAGTGGATGAAGAAGGCACCCTTAACACCACGTCATGCCTGTCGCACGCGATCCGCGCCGTGCCGAAAAGCTCCACGGTTATATCAACCAGCGTGTCCGCCAGCGTGTCCGCGGGCGGCCTCGCGTTGAAGGAACTAGGAGACGCCATGCTCACCGTCCCTCCTCGGCCAAGGTCAGCGCTCGGTCCAGGTCGTCCTGTGTGTTGACGTTGAAGAAAGACAGCAGGTCGCCGTCAATCTCTCGGACCTCGGTCTCCTCCAAGAATCGTACGTTGACCTCGTCGAAGAATCTGGCGATTTTCAGGTCATTGTTTTGCAATCGCCGCTCCATGTATTGAAGGCAGGACTTGCTGTAAAGCGCGTGGGTAGGCTCAGGATAGCCATCTGTTCTAGGGACAACAGCATCGTAGCCTTCTCGCAACGAAAGCATTTGCCGCATGAGATCGACGTTGAGGAACGGCATGTCGCAGGCCACAACGAAGGCCCACTGCGAAATGGCTGCCGATAGCCCTGTGAAGATGCCGCCAAGAGAACCGCCGTCCGGGTACATGTCCACCATTGTCTTGTGAGGTAAATTCATGGGGACTGACGAAATTGGAAGCCCCGACGCCTGTTCCTGGTCGTTGACCACAAACACAAGGTCGTCGGTTATGTTGGAGAGGCGTTCGATGACGCGGCTAATCATGGGCTCGCCCTGGAAAGGCTCAAGCGCCTTTGACCTGCCGAGGCGTCTGCTTCGGCCACCGGCAAGAACGATACCTGATGCGTTAAGCTGCGTGCTCATGCGATTGCCTCTGCCTGCAAGAGTAACATACTGTCGATAACACAGCTAGAAAATCTCCGCGACGACTTTGCCCATAGACGTGGTGTCGTAGCCGCCAAGGGCCTCAACCTCCCGCCTGAACTCTTCGCCTCGAATTATCTCTAAAACCGGCCTTAGCTTTTCGCCTTCAAAGAATTCCTTGGGAATGATCAGGTCGTACTGCTCTGAAAGCAGCGGAACGAAGTCCAGGCCCATGGCGTTGGCGGCTGACAGAATCCCCAGGCCGGTGTCGGCCCTACCTCCGGCGACGGCTGCAGCAACGGCCAGGTGCGTGTAGTCCTCACGGTCATAGCCGTTGATCTGCTCTGGCTTGAGGGCCATCTCTTTCATCTTGAAGTCCAGGAGAACTCGAGTGCCTGAGCCACGCTGCCTGTTGATGAAGCTGACGTCGTTTCTGACCAGGTCCTCCAGCGAATTTATAGCTTTAGGATTTCCCTTGGGAACAATAAGGCCCTGCACTCGCAGCACCAAATTCATGACGACGATTGAGTGGGTAGAGAGGTGTCGCCGGACGTAGGAAAGATTGTACTCGCCGGTCTTCTCGTCCAGCAGGTGCGAGCCTGCCATGTGAGCCTCGCCTCGTGCCAACGCCGTGATGCCGCCCAGGCTACCCACGTTGGATGAAGCCAAGGAGAGCCCCGGATGCCGCCTGTGCAGGTGACTGGATAGCAGGTCCAAAGTGAGGTCGTGGCTGCCAATGGCGACGACGGTGCCTTCGACTGTCTCTATGCTTCTCAGCAGTTCCACCTCTGCTTCCTGCCCGGCGTCCATGCCTTCCGAGAAGCGAGGTATCTTAACGATGCCGTCGGCGCGCACCAGCGATGATATGACGCCCGCGCCTCGTTGCAGGGGTGTCGCCACCAGTCGTTCGCCTACGCGGCCCAGGCGTACTCGCAGGAACTCGTCTTCGCCTATTGGCGACAGGACCTTGCGAGTGACTATTGCAGTGGTGCGGTTCCGGTCTGGACTTCGCGCTCCCAGGTTTGCCTCTACCACGGGCTTCACGAAGAGTTCGCAGGTTAGCGCTGCGGAGACCGCGTAACCGGGGATGCCCAGCAAAGGCTTGCCATTGACGATTCCCAGGACAACCGGGTGGCCTGGCCTGATAGCAACTCCATGCACCAGCAATTCGCCAAGTTCCTCAACCAGGCGTGCTGTGTAGTCCTCCGACCCAGCAGAAGAACCGGCGTTTACTACCACTATGTCGAATTTTTCAGCGGCATCGGCAATGACCGATTTTAGCTGCTCGTAATCGTCCGGCACCGATGAAAAGCGAGTAGGCTGTGCGCCCCACTCCTCGGCCATGCCCGCCAACACCAGACTGTTGAACTCGATGATAGAACCGGGCTTCATGGCGTCGCCCACCTGCACCAGTTCGGTGCCTGTGGGGATTATTGCAATGCTTGGATGGCGTCTCACCGCAAGTTCTGTCAGGCCAGCAGCTGCACACGCGCCTAGGTCCACCGGACGCAAGATGTGGTTCTCCGGCAGCACAAGCTCCGTGGCCACGATATCCTCGCCCAGAGGCCGTACATGCTGGTACGGCGCGGCCGGAGCCTGTATTTCGATTGTCGAGCCACCTACCTCGTGGACCACCTCTATCATGATGACGGCGTTGAATCCGTCGGGCATGGGGTCGCCGGTGTCCACCCAAACGGCCTGTTTTTCCAACATCAAACGCAAGGGGGAAGTCTCCGTTGCGCCTACGGTTTCAGACGCACGAACGGCCACGCCGTCCATGGCGGCCGAGTCGTAATTTGGCGACGATATTTTCGCCCAAACCGGTTCTGCAGTAACTCGCCCTCGCGCGTCCTGCAATGGGACCATTTCAGGCGGCATAGGGCCTAACGCCCCAACCAACTCCAGCGCATCACGAAATGTTTTCCACGCTTCGTCCAACGGGATATCGCTGAGGTAGTAGTTACGGCCCTGGCGGCGGCTGTCCTTACTCAATAAATCCTCACCGAAACCTCTTCGCCGGCGTACAGGCCGCCCTTTTCCAGCGGCACTCGTACTACGCCGTCGGCGCGCACAAGGGTGTAAATGAGGTTCGATTTGCCGAATATAGGCTCGGCTTCGAGGTTCCCGTTCTCTCCTGTAAGCCGGACCTGCACATAGTCCTCTCTGCCGGCCTGAGACGGTACGTCTCTCGACAGCTTGGCGGTGGTCGTGGACAGGGCCGGGGGGCTGGTGCATCCGCTGAGGTGGTAGATGGTAGGCCTCACCGTCAGGTCGAACACGACCATGGCCGACACGGGGTTTCCAGGTAACCCTATCAGCGGCTTGCCTTTGGCCATACCCATAATGGTGGGTTTGCCTGGTTTAATGGAGATGCCGTGAGTTAGCACTCCCGGCTCACCCAGGCCGTCGAAGACGGCTGCCGTCATGTCTCGGCTACTCACTGAGCTTCCCGCTGAAAAGACAACTATGTCGCCTTTTTTCAGGGCTTCGACAGCAGCAGTCTTTTGCGCCTCGAAATTGTCCTCCACCATGGCGATGGGCACCGGGACGCCCCCGCATTCGGTGACCAGTCCGGAAATGGTGTAGGTGTTGATGTCGCGTATCTGGCCGGGTGCGATCTTCTGGTTTGGTGGCACCAGTTCGTCGCCCGTGGAAACGATGGCCACTCGCGGTCTTTTGGATACCTTAATTCTGCTAAGGCCCAGGGCCAAAAGTCCGCCGATGTCCTGAGGTCTGATTACGTGGCCCTTTGGCAGCACCAGGTCTCCCTGGCGAATGTCCTCGCCTACCTGCACGACATTCTCGCCCGGCGCAACGGGACGCAGCACCTCGATTGTCCGTTCGTCCACTCGCTGGGTGCGTTCCATCATGACAACCGAGTCGGCGTCGCCCGCCAGCATACCGCCTGTGTATGCCACCGCCGTCTGACCAACGGCAAGGCTCAGGTTGGCGGCTTTTCCCATCGGCACCTCGCCGACGACTTCCAGGTAAGCTGGCATGCCCTCGGACGCGCCAAAGGTGTCTTGCGCCCGCACCGAGTAGCCGTCCATGGTTGACCGGGCGAACGCGGGCAGGTCTTCCGGCGATGCGATATCCTCGGACGTGACCCGTCCCAGTGCATCGACAGTGTCGATCTTTTCAGCCTCTACGGTCGTTGGCAGATGCTTTTTCAGCACCTGGAATGCCTGGTCCGGCGCGACCACGTTAAAAAATTCAGGCATGCCTACCTTTTGAAAGCTTTCTTACGTTTAATGTACACCAATTCACTGGGATCAATGTAACTCGGTTTAACACTAGAGGATTAAAGCAGAAAGGGCGCGGAAAAACCGCGCCCTTTCTAAATTTCGGGTTGTAGATCCCAGGAGCACTAAAGCCCCAGGATATTGCCCTTGTCGTCCACGTCCAGGGCTCGGGGGGAACCCGGCAGGCCCGGCATAGTCATTATACTTCCTGCTATGGGGTAGATGAAGCCTGCGCCAACTGATGCCCTGACGTCCGATACCTCGAAGGTGTAGTCGGAAGGCCTGCCCCTCAAGCGAGGGTTGTGTGAGATCGACAGGTGCGTTTTTGCCATGCAGACCGGCATGCTGCCCCAGCCAAGCTCCTCGTAGCGCCGAAGCTGCCTGCGTGCTGCTGGCGCCCACGACACATCTCTTGCGTTGTAGACCGTCTTGGCAATGGCAAGAACCTTGTCCTCAATAGACGCGTCCTCGGGATAGGCATACGTAATTTTGGGGTCGTCGCCCTGCGTTGCCGCTATGACAGCCTCGGCCAACTCAACGCCGCCCGCGCCGCCTTCCGTGAACACACGACTCTCCACCGCCGCGAATGCCCCTGCCTCCTGGCAGCGCTGCTTCACGATGGCCAATTCATCTTGCGTGTCCGTGGGGAACTTGTTCATGGCGACCACCACCGGCAGACCGAAGCCTTTTATGACGCCTATCAGATGCTCAAGATTTGCCAAGCCCTTTCGGACGGCATCCTCGTTAGGCGTTGCCAGATCGCTGCGCCGCACGCCGCCGTGGGATTTCAGGGCGCGTATGGATGCCACGATAACCGCTCCACTGGGCTCCAGGCCGCTGAAGCGCGCTTTGATGTGCATGAACTTTTCGAAGCCGAGGTCTGCACCGAAACCGGCCTCAGTCAGGACGTAGTCAGCGTAGCTCAGTGCTACCTTGTCCCCCAATACCGAACTGCAGCCGTGGGCAATGTTGCCGAAGGGACCGGCGTGGATTATTACCGGCTGCCCTTCCGTGGTCTGCACCATGTTGGGTTGGATGGCATATCGCAGTAGCGCCATCATGGAGCCTACTGCGTCGACGTCTTCTGCCGTTACGGGCTGGCCGCTTTCGGTGAAGCCAACAACGATTCGACTGAGACGCTCTCGCAAGTTTTCCAGGCCCGTGCATAACGCTAGCACTGCCATAATCTCCGAAGCCGTTACGATGTCGAATCCAGTCTCTCGCATGGGCGCGTTGTTGGAGCCGCCCACGCCCGTGACAACGGATCGGAGCGCACGGTCCTCGATGTCCGTTACTCGACGCCAGGTGATGCCTGTGGAACTAAAACCTGATATGGTTCCGCGCTGAGCCACGTTGTCCGTTAGCGCCGCCAGCAGGTTGTGAGCTGAGCCCACCGCATGCGCGTCGCCTGTGAAGTGGATGTTGACCTCATCGTCTGGTTCGATCAACGCCTTGCCGCCGCCGCTGCCGCCGCCCTTTATCCCGAATATAGGTCCAAGAGAGGGTTCTCGTAGCGTGGCCACGACGTTCTTGCCCAGGATGCCAAAGCCTTGGGTCATACCAACCGTCGTCGTCGTTTTGCCTTCGCCGGCGGGTGTGGGCGTTATGCCTGTGACGACTATCAGCTTGCCTCGGTGGCCGTTTTCTTTAATGGCCTCCAGGGGAATCTTCGCCTTGTAATGACCGTAAGGAATGATGGTACCGGGACTAAGGCCCAGGTCCGCTGCTACATCCGCTATGGGTCGCATGCACTCAACCTCCGACAAACATTGGCTCCGGTAGCGCCTAATTTGCACTGCAAAGTTGGCGTGGAGCCGTCAAGAATTCAAGACCGAAATGGCCTACGGGATTGTAGCACAGGGTCTGGATATTGGGCGATGTGAGATTTCCTGTGAGTAACTGGAATTTTCAAATTTGAGTAACAGGGTGAAAAGAAGAGGCCTTCACTATATTCAGTGAAAGCCTCTTTGGCTCTTATCTGCTCCACCACGACGGGATGTTTGGACGAAAAACTAATCCCAGTTGATTACAACTTTGCCTGTTGTGCCGCCGTTAAACAATTCGTAGGCCTCCTTGGCCTTGTCCAGGGTGAACCGCTGGGTGATTATGCTGTCCAGGGGAATGTCTCGCTCGACAATCCAGTTGGCTAGCTCGCCCAGGATAACCGTGCTGAAGGTCCATGAGCCGAAAAGGTTAAGCTGGCGATGGATAATGTCAGGCGACGGCTCGAGGTTCATTGTGCCGCCCTCGCCTACCAGGCAGGCCCTACCCCAGATACGCGTGCTGCGTATGGCGTTGGCGCGCACCTCGCCGATGCCAGTGGCGTCCAGCGTGGCATCTGCGCCTCGACCGCCTGTCATCTCGTAAATAGCCTCTACGGGGTTGACAGCGTTGGGGTCGATAGACTTCCACGCGCCGGACTCCTCGGCTAGCTTGCGGCGCTCCGGCACCGGGTCCACGGCTATGACGCGAGCGCCCATGTGCGCCCCGAGAAAGGTCCCGCTGAGACCGACTGGGCCTTGTCCGAAGACGGCCAAGACATCGCGACCGGATACGTCCAACCGGCGCAGAGCCTGGTAAGCAGTTCCCGTGCCGCAGGCAATGGCAGCGCCCTCCTCAAAGCTAACGCCTTCGTGTAGGGGAACGCACATGTAGGACTCGATCAGTTCGTAGTCGGCGTTGCCCCCATGAGCCCCGGAGCCGTAGACCTTTTGGTAGCTGCTCTGGCAAAGCTGTGTCCATCCGGTACGGCAGAACTCGCACTTTTGGCAGCCGCTGTAGTGGTGGACCATGATCCTGTCGCCGACTTTAACGTTGGTCACATCCTGCCCAAGCTCCATAACCTCGCCGCAGGGCTCGTGCCCGGAGATGATTTGCGTTCGTGCGCCAAGCTGCTCGGCGGAAGAACGGTACGGCCTAAGGTCGCTGCCGCACAGGCCTGAAGATCGCATTTTTACCACGACCTGGCCTGGACCTGGTGTAGGGTCTGGGAACTCTTTTATCTCGAGTTTGCTATCGCCTGTGAATACCACGCCTCGCATGAAGAGCCTCCTTTTTCACTGATAATCAAAAAACCATCTGGATTACTACGTTTTGGAATAGCTGTGGTTCGACAAGCCCACCACGAACGTATCACTGAAGTTTCATTCGCCCTGAGCCTGTGGATGGATACTACCTCTAAAGCCTCAACTTACGAGAATGTTGTTAATTCGCCTAAAGGCCTCTAGGACTTGTAAAGCAGCGCCCCTGCAATGGACACCAGGGAACCGCCGTCGGCATCGGCCGGACACTGGTCGTAGCCCATGGACTCGCCTGTCACGCCATCCCCCACAAGCTTTAGAGTCAGGTAAATTGGCGACAGCCCGCATATACGCCGTGAGTCTGTCTCTCTGCGGGAACGCTCCAGGAAGGCCTGTGCATCCCCTCTACAGAAGTCTTCCAACGATGCGCCGTCGTCTGCCGTGAGCTTGGCGCGGGCAATGGGGTCGATGGGCTGAGGGTCTCCGAATGCCGGCCCCACGTGGGCAAGGTCGCCGGCTGCGATGACCAGAGTCCGGCGCTCCTGGGTGATTTCCTTCAGGTAATCGATGGCGTCCGCAATGTGCTGTGCCTCATCGGGGTATCCTGGTCCCACCATGTAGTGGTGAAAGGAGCCGCACAGCACCGGGACCACCGGGCAAGCTCTGCCCATATAGTGGTGTAGCCAGACAGACGCCAACTCTATGGAGTGTTCGTTCAGGTGGTGTATCTCTTCCTGGTAAGCGCGATCCTGACCCAGGACGTCCGCCAACCCGTCCACTATATCTGTGTCTGTGGGCAGCAGGCCGTGGGGCGTGGAGTAGTTCTGGCGGGTCGGCGTAATCATGCCCAGGCCGCCGGAGTGGTCCGTTCCCAGGATGATAACCAGCTCTGCGTCTTCCAGAGAGGGCTTGGCCCGCTCCCACAACTCCGCATACGTCTTATGTCCGCGAGCGTAGTCGATGTGAGGGCACAGCATGCCCACAAGGTCGCCGGGTATCGCATTCGCTTCGTCTGTCTCAGGAATCTTGGCCACGTAGTCAGCGAAGGTGGAGGCCAGTTCCTCAGGTTCCGCTGGGTAGACGAGGTCGGCATGAGAGGCCCGTCGGTGGTCCGCCTGCCGATAGTCCTGAAGCTTATGCTGAACGGCTGCTCGGTACGCCCCGTTCTCCAGTAGAAACGCCGCATCCAATTGCAACATTATGTCCCGCATTGCCTCGTCGTTCAGTTGAGCGCCGGTGCGCAGCATAAACGCTGATTGAAGACTGGGGATATCCCTAGTCCCGTCGCACATCGTCAGAAGCGGCAGAAGCTGTTGGGGTATGAGCACAGATTCCGGTGCCATGCCCAGAGGGTCTCGCAGGTAAATATACTCTCCACCCTGGTAATGAATTAATTGAGGCTCTATTAGCCTTAGCTTTGGCCTCTCTGGAATATCCGATGCCTGGTCGCTTTGCAAATCTGTCCTCGGTTTATTGGAGAATTAGGATACTGGTGAATTATACGGGTGTGTTTCATCAATTGGCCATGCTGGAGGCGCAGGCTCGAATTGGTCTAGGGCAGACCTTGTGCTATAATCCCCGCGCTCCGCAATCTGGTCTGTGACTGTGGCGAGGCCGTCCGTCGCAGATTCAAACGGGGACTAGAGCGCGCGTGATAGCGAATGTCTTTTACAGCGAATGACAAGGATTAATGCCATGCCGGTGTCTGAAGACCTCAAAGTATTTACAGGAAACGCCCACCCGCAGTTGGCGAAGGACATTTGCTCACATCTGAACATAGCGCTCGGTGCCTGCGATGTGTTTAAGTTCAGCAACGACAACACCTTCGTGAGAATCCTCGAAAACGTTCGAGAGCGAGACGTGTACCTGGTTCAGTCCTGTGCCGTTCCTGTGAACGACAGCATTATGGAGCTGTTAATCATGATTGATGCTGCGAAGCGGGCCTCTGCCGGGCGAATCACGGCAGTGATCCCCTACTATGGCTACGGGCGCAGCGACAAGAAAGACCAACCGCGAGTTCCTATCACTGCCAGGCTACTGGCCAACCTCATTGAGACCGCCGGCGCAAACAGAGTCATGACTATAGATCTGCATGCCGGGCAAATACAGGGCTTCTTTAACATCCCTGTGGACGAGTTGACGGCGGTATCTATGCTGGCTCGCCACTTTCAGGGCAAAGGGTTGAACGAAAATGTAGTGGTGGTGGCCACAGACGCAGGTGACGCCAAACGCGCCCGCAGCACAGCCAACATATTGAAGGCCCCTCTCGCCATTGTTGAAAAGGTTCGCACGAGGAACAACATGGAGCAGATCGAATCCTCCAACCTTATTGGCGACGTCAATGGCAAGACCGCGTTGATTGTGGACGACGAGATTGGCACGGGCGGCACGGTAATTGCTACGGCTGAGACGTTAATGAGGCACGGTGTTAAAGATATCTACTGTTACGTCACACACCCTGTGCTGTCAGGTAGGGCTACGGAGGTGCTGGACGACGGTTCCGTCAAGGAGATAGTCGTGACCGATACCCTGCCAGTTCCAAGCGACAGAATGGGGACCAATATCAGTGCCATATCTGTGGCTTCCATTCTTGGTGAGGCCATAGGGCGAATTCACAGCGGTGAGTCCGTAGGTGCCATGTTCAACGATGTCCATTAGGTAGCGAATCTGACCCCGACTGACATCATCCGATAACGCGGTTTCGCTTCATAATTTCTATCGCATTCTGTGATATTTCCTCTGTCTTTTCCTCCAGGCGACGTGTAATTCAACTCCTTTGCATTACGTCCTTGACTCGCGCCCCGTTTGGAATTCCCCGGCATGGTCAGTATTTACCTTTGGGTTATAATGTATAACTGTATGGGGCTTCGGCCCAAATAAAATACTACTGCGACAGGCGGGCTTCACCGAGGGGCTGCCTGATTACTTCTCTAACGGAGACGGAATCCGATGCTGAAAAATATAACAAAGTTCCTTGGCGGCTCCAACGAAGGTGTCATCAAGGACCTTTATAAAGATGTCGACCAGATAAACGACCTTGAACCTGAATTTGAGCGTATGTCTGATGAGGAACTGAAGGGCCAACGCGACGCCTTCAGGGCTAGATTAAAAGCAGGCGAAGAGCTTGACGACCTGCTTCCAGAGGCATTCGCTGCAGTTCGAGAGGCCTCGAAGCGAACGCTGGGCATGCGGCATTTCGACGTGCAAATGGTCGGCGGTATGGTTCTGCACGAAGGCAAGATTGCAGAGATGCGTACTGGTGAAGGCAAAACCCTGGTGGCAACACTCCCAACATTTTTGAACTGCTTGACCGGTGAGGGAGTACACCTAGTCACAGTGAACGACTATCTGGCCAGACGTGACGCCCAGTGGATGGGAGAAATTTACGACTTCCTTGGCGCTTCGGTGGGCATTCTTCAGCATCAGTCCTCCTACATGTACGACTCAACTGTGGTGGAAGCCGGCAATGGCATGGAGAAGCTGCGGCGGGTTGAGCGGGCGGAAGCCTACGCAGCCGATATAACCTACGGCACCAACAACGAGTTCGGCTTCGACTACCTGCGGGACAACATGGTTGTTGAAGCGTCGCAACGAGTTCAACAGCAGCGTCGTGCCTACGCAATCGTTGACGAAGTGGACAACATTCTCATCGACGAGGCCCGCACGCCGTTGATTATTAGCGGACCGGCGCCCCAGTCCCCTAGCGAGTACCAGCAGTACGCCCGTCTGGTGCCGAACCTTCAGGATGAAGAAGACTACGCCATAGACGAGAAGCATCGAACGGCAGCCCTAACTAATGAAGGTATCTCCAAGCTGGAACGGCTGCTTCAAATAGACAACATTTACGATCCTGATAACTTCGAAAAGGTTCACTATGTTGAGAACGCTCTGAAGGCTCATGCCATCTTCCTACGGGACCGCGAATACGTGGTTCAAAACGGCGAAGTCGTCATTGTTGACGAGTTCACCGGTCGCCTTATGGAGGGCCGACGTTACTCCGACGGCCTGCACCAGGCCATCGAGGCCAAAGAGGGCGTGCAAGTCCAGAGAGAGTCCATCACCTACGCAACGATTACCTTGCAGAACTACTTCCGCCTGTACAAGAAGCTGGCCGGAATGACCGGTACTGCTTCTACTGAGGCCGAGGAATTTTTCAAGATTTACAAGTTGGAAGTGGTTGAGATACCCACTAACAAGCCGATGGTTCGCGACGACCAGCGAGACCTGATTTACAAAGACCAGGCAGCAAAATATAGGGCTGTGGTCCAGGAAATAAAGGAACGTCACGAGAAGGGGCAACCGGTTTTGGTGGGCACCACAGATATAGATCGTTCTGAGATGCTTAGCGCGATGCTGCGTAAGGAAGGCGTGCCCCACGAGGTGCTTAACGCCAAGCAGCACGAGCGTGAGGCCACCATCATCGCGCAGGCTGGGAGGCCTGGCGCCGTTACTGTGGCTACCAACATGGCAGGTCGTGGTACTGACATCATCCTCGGAGGAAATCCCGCCACTCTGGAACTAACCCGGGAGGAGTGGCAGGCAGACC
>MUCK01000035.1 GCA_002816705.1 SAR202 cluster bacterium Casp-Chloro-G4 | reverse complement strand
CCAGAAAATCGGCGGTCGTTGCGTGGCGGCTGCCGTGGTGGCCGACTTTGATCACGTCGCTGTCCAGGGGAACGCTGGCGGCGAGCAGCCGTCTCTCGGACTCCTGAAACATGTCGCCTGCGAGGAGGATGGTGCGCTCGCCGTAAGTAAGTAGCAGGGCGATCGATGCGTTGTCCACATCGGACCTGGTGCCTTCCGGAAGTCGCGTCGGGGGATTCAGGACCTGAAGAGTCACGCCATCGTCAAAGTTGATGACCTGGCCAGCCAGCGCCTCCACCTCAACCGCCTCTTCCTGCTCCACAGCACGTAACCACTCCCGATAGGTTGGGCTCTCATAGTCTAACGTCCTGTGCATCACTAAACCCACCTTGTACCTACGCAGGACCTCCACTAACCCCGTTGCGTGGTCCGCATGAGGATGCGTCAGCACAAACAGGTCAATGGTTCGGTCCTCCGGGGACATCCGCTCACCCAGGAACTGAGCGATTCTTTGCGGGTCGGGTCCGCCGTCCACCAGCACCTGATTGCCGCCGGGCGTGACGATGAACGTCGCATCACCCTGGCCAACGTCTACGAAGTACACGTGCAGTCGCGGCTCCGGTCCCGATAGCGCGGCAACCCATAGCGCTGCTGCCAGTGCGAACAGTGGCAACGCCACCCAGGTTCGATGTCTCCGAAATATATTGCGCCTTGTGCCTGGCATTGGAGAAATTTTCGTAGCCAACCTGCTCAGGCGCTCCCGAAGGGCGTCCATGTTGCTGGCTTTTCGCAGGCTGTAGGCCAGCGTCAATGCGGTATACCAAGCAACCACGAATGGGATGGCCACCTCTCCAGTATTTACTGATGCAGTTGGGACGAGTGCCAGCAATCTCACCACACCGATGACGTAGCTTGAAAACAGCCACGCGAGCCAGCCCAGAGGCGTGCCTACTGCCGGACTAATCAGCCCGCCCAGTCCTGCCAGCGCATTGGTAATGAGGACGAAGGGCATGGCGGGCAACGTTAGCAGGCTGGCCGGAATGCCCACCAGGGATACCTGTTGGAAGTAGAAGGCTACCAGCGGCACAGTGGTGATCGTGGCTGCCAACGTCACGCCGATCGTACCCAAGATGGCTGCCTTGATAGGTAGGCCTCTCCAAGCTCCGTCCTCTCCTCGCAGGGTTCTGCCTATCGGATCTGCCAGAATGGCTATGCCTGCCATTGCGGCGAAGCTAAGCTGAAACGAAATGCTCCAGATCACCTCAGGGTCGATGGCGACCATTACGGCCGCCGCCAACGCCAGCGCGGGCAACACGTTGCGCGGCCTGCCGGATAGCAATGCCGCCAAGTACACCGTCCCCATAATGGCGGCTCGTACAGCAGAGGGTGAGGCTCCTGAAAGTAGCGCGTACAGCCAGATAAGCGCTAAGGGGGCGATGAGGTAAAGGTGTCTGCGTCGGCCCAGGATGGCCTGGCTCAGTCCCAGGCTCATGGCCAGCAATACGCCAATGTGCAGCCCAGATATGGCCAGCAGGTGGGACGTGCCCGTGGTCCTGAAGTCCTCCTCCAGGTCGGCTGGCAGGCCGTCGCGAATGCCCAGCAGCATTGACTGTCCCAGCGCTGCCTGTGGCTCCGGCATGGACCTGGCAAGCGAGAAAGCCAACCGGTGCCGTACGCCGTAAAGCCATCCGTAAAAGCGGGACCCTCCGCCCTCGGATTGAAGGCTAGCCTTGGGGAATGACATCACGGAGCCGATTCCCTGCCTTGCCAGGTACGCCGCGTAGTCGAAATTTTCCAATACAGGCGGTGGCCTTAACTCCCCTTGAAGCATGAGTTGGTCGCCGTATCGGAAGTACGGCTGGTCTCGTTGGGAGACAATGCTAAGTGGCGCTCGTAAGTTGACAAGAACGTGGCCTGCCGCGTCTTGCCATTGGCCATTGGCGAAAATCCTCTCGACTCGGAGCCGCACCCTGGTGTACGTTCCGGTGGCCTGCGGATCGCCTGCGACCACGCCCTCCAGCATTACGCCGTTAACAGAGTGATATGTGGAAAGGTGATCCGCCTCGCCGTTGTGGGAGATTTCGTAACGCAGCGTGCCCAGTATCAACGCCACCAGCAGCAACCCTGGCAATACGGTGCGACTACTTGCGCGCAGCCATGCGGCCAAGAGCCCGGCTCCGGCCAAGAACAGACCTATCGCCATTGGCGGAACTTCCAGCCGCCAACCGATGAGCAGGCCTGCAATGAAGGCGATGGTCAGTTTGATAAGCATATTGTTATCCGCTGCGCGCCGCGTCACCGTTGGCGCATCAATACCGTTGAAGGCACAAAGGTTGCGCCAAGTCTAGACCTCAAAACGGCAACGGGCAAGAGGGAAATTCAGGGATACTAGAGCGTAGAAGGCCGCCTTGAGGGTGCTATAATACGGCCATATGAGCAGCCTAACGCGATATGCCCCACGGACATTCGCCATGTTGGCGGCGGTGGCTTTGCTTTTTTCAGCCGCTGGTTCGCTTATTGATCACCATTTCGCGGAATGGCAGCCAGGTCACCTGCATCTCGTTTCCTTCCAGCCGGAAGGTCATTCCCACTCCATCAACCGGCATTATCATGCGACATCAAATGGCACTTCCGACCAGCCTGTTGCCATTTATCGCTCCGATGCTGCCAGTTCGGCTGTGCCCTCAGTGACCGCAACCGACTTCCTGCTAGCCTCTCAGTTGTCCTTCGAGCCTTCTTCTCTCATCTTCTTGCCATTGGATGTCCGAAACGGGGCAGGACAGGTCTTCGAAGCCCCTCCTGCTCACCCACCGCAAGTTAGCCTCTAGCTCCTGTTTTCGTCCCCTATCAGAAACACCTCGTAATGCTGTAACGCCCTGCTGATGGGCGGGAGAGACCTAGCCTAATAATGAGACGCTATCAGTCCGCGATATTCACCTTGCTGTTGGCCTTAACGATGGCTGTCACCGCCGGGAGTTTTGGCCACGCTAATGCCAACGGCAGGGTCTTAGAGTTCGACAAACGTGTTGCCGGACCCTACGAAGTGGCGGTGAGCAAGATTCCTCCTACACCGGCGGTAGGCCCCTTACATCTGACGATGACGGTTACGGAGATCGCCACCGGGGCCTCCATGATTGGTGCAGAAGTAACGGTGACGGGCGTTGGCCCAGGCTCTGCGGTAGTTGAGGTTGGCCCTCTAACGGCAACCTCAGACCTGCAGGACCCGACGTACTACGATGTGGCGATGCATGTCGATCGAGTCGGCACCTGGGTTTTCACAGTGGCCGTCAGCACAGAGTTGGGCGACGGCGCCACAGAATTTCCCATAGAGGTAGTTGAGTCCAGCCCGATCACAGGAATGGTTACTGTGGTGGTGTTGATTGGATTTGGCCTGGTGTTGGTTCTGGCCGTGAGGGCGTTTCTGAGAGAACGAAACAAGGGCAAACGTCGTAATACTTAGCGGGGATTAGTCCAGGTTCGTGCATTGGTGAAGGCCATGCCACAGGGTCTGGAATGAAAAAGGAGACGACGCAATATGCTAAGAAATTCGTTAATTCGTAATTCGCTGGTCTGGTCTGCAGTTTTGATGGCGGCCATTTTGCTTGCCGCCTGCGGTGGTGGGGCTGGCCCTCAGGCCCGGCAGTTCGACCTGGATATTGAGCACGGGGCCGTTGAACTGGAGTCCGGTGTGATAAGCGTCACCCAGGGCGACCAGGTTACGTTGAATTTTTCCGCTGATGAGGACGGGATGGTCCACCTTCACGGCTATGATATAGAGCTTGAAGTGGGACCCGAAGAGCCCACGTCCTTCGAGTTTGCCGCCGATGCCACCGGTAGGTACAACTTCACCTTTCACGAAGGCGGCGGGGACCACCACGATGCGGACATGGACATGAGCGCCGACGTCCACGCCTCTACGTTCGAGTCCGGCATTTTAGAGGAGGGCGACACTTTTGAGTTCGAAGTGCCTCTAGATATGCACGAGGGTTCAATCCCGTTCCACAATCACATGACTTACGATGTAACTGGCCATATCATGGTCGACGAGGGGGCCGTAGACACCGGCACAGTGAGCATCCGGGTGAAAAGCGATGGGTCTTTTTCACCTATGGAGGTTGAGGTCCAGCCAGGGACTAACGTGTTGTGGACCAACCAAGGCCCAGACAGGGCCAGGATAACCAGCGGCAACCCGCCTACCGCCCCGGACGACGACCACGATGACGACGAGGAGATCGTTCTGGGAGCCTTGGAAGTCAGGCCAAGGTGATGAGCGGATCGGAAGGAGTTAGTTAATGCGTAAGCTATTGGCGGCGCTTATCGTTGGCGCTGCGGTTGGCCTTACTGCGTCGCCGGCGCTGGCCCATGCCTTCGGAGATAGGTACGACCTGCCCATTCCGTTGAACTTCTTTCTGGTGGGAGGCGCGGCCACCGTCGCGCTGTCTTTTGTCGTCATAGGCATATTTGTGAAGCGGGGTTCCGACACCATAGGTTACCCGCGATACAACCTGCTGGGAGCCGGGCTGCTGGGTACTGTTTTAGGCAGCCGAGTATTCATAGGCATTGTTCGGCTGCTGGCAGTCGCGATTTTCCTGCTGGTTCTGGCAACGTCGTTGTTCGGCACTGGCAAACCTTTGGGTAACTTGTCACCTACTTTCGTCTGGATTATCTGGTGGGTCGGCATGGGCTACATCTCGGCGCTATTTGGCAACCTGTGGATGCTGGTCAACCCCTGGAAGATAACGTTCGAATGGGCTGTGGCCCTTGTAGGCGCGGGCGAAAGACCAGGAGAATCTTCAGGCCTGTTCAGATATCCGGAAAGCTGGGGCGTCTGGCCCGCCATAACCCTGTTCGTCATATTCGCCTGGCTGGAGAACGTCTACACTGGAGCAGTTGTACCCGGCCAGTTAGGGAGGCTTATCATCCTGTACTCCCTGGTAACGTGGGCAGGCATGGTGGTCTTCGGAAAGCAGGCTTGGCTTAAGCACGGTGAAGCCTTCTCCGTGTTATTCGGCTTCTTCGCACGCTTTTCGCTGACGGAGGCAAGAACAGAAGGTAATCTGTACTGCCGTGGATGCGAGTTGGGGTGCAACCTGTCCAGGAACGACTGCGTGGACTGCTATTCCTGCTTCGAGAGGGCTGAACGGGGCCAGCGCCAGTTCAACATTCGACCCTTTGCGGTCGGCCTTGCGCCCGCTGAAACGGTCTCTATGTCCACCGCCGTCTTTGTAGTGCTGGCGTTGGCAACGGTGACCTTCGATGGGCTGCAGGAGACGCCCACATGGGTAGCAGTGCAGACCGCCGTTATCCGGTCTTTTCCTTTCCTTGGCCGCAATGCCATCGAGATTATCGACAGCCTTGGCGTGGTTCTTGTACCGGCCATTTTCCTGGGCGTTTACATGGTATTCGCCTCCGGCATCCGACTGCTCTCCCGCGACAGCGACACCGGTACAGGCGTTGCCAGGGCATTCGTGTTCTCCCTTGTGCCGATTGCGCTGGCGTACAACATGGCCCACTTCATATCGCTATTGCTGATACAGGGTCAGCAAATAATCCCTCTTTTGTCCAACCCGTTCGGATTCGGATGGGACCTGCTGGGCACGGCGGATTATCGCGTCAACATCGGAATCATCAACGCCAAGATTGCCTGGTTCATATCTGTAGGCGCAATAGTGTTGGGACACATCATCTCGGTTTACATAGCTCATGTGGTGGCCCTTCGGCGGGTGGCAGACCACTCACTGGCCATAAGGGGGCAGTACCCGATGCTGTTGTTGATGGTCTTCTACACAGCCACCAGTCTATGGATACTGGCCCAGCCTATCGTGGTCTCATAGCGCTTGGGGGGAAGCTTGTCTTAATTTAAAGCTAATGAAATTGGGTGCTGGGTCCCGTATATTCGCGGGTTATTCAATTGACCGCCCAACTGAATCCTGCCTATAATGCAATTGCCTGGAATTATTTAGGGGATGAATAACTATCGTCTCTGACAAAGATTTTCCCTATCATAATAAGGCGCAGGACGCTACCGAGGATTATCCTCGAGAGGCCTGCGGCGTTGTAGGGGTTTATTCTAGAACTGAAGATGTCGCCAGGGTGGCGTTCTTCGGACTTTACGCCCTCCAGCATCGCGGCCAGGAGAGCGCTGGCATATCGGTCGGGGACGGCAACACCATAAGGCTCAGAACCTCGATGGGCCTGGTGGGCCAAGCCTTCCAGGAAGACGATCTCTCCACACTCACCGGTCACATTTCCATCGGCCACACAAGGTACTCTACCACCGGCAGCAGCAACCTAGATAACGCCCAGCCAATCATATCCAAAGGCCCAGGCGTAACATTGGCCTTGGCCCATAATGGCAACGTAATCAATGCTATGGATCTCAAGAAGGACTTGGCAGAGTGGGGCTGTACCTTCAAAGGCACCAACGACTCAGAAATTATCGCGCATCTTCTTAGCAACGCTCCGGCATCCAACTGGCAAGAGCGAATTGCATACTGTATGCGCCGCCTTGAGGGCGCATACGCCCTGACCGTCATGACGAAGAACGAGTTGCTGGGCATCAGGGACCCGCTAGGCGTAAGGCCTCTGTGCATCGGCAAGTTCCACGATGGATGGGTGCTGGCCTCTGAGTCGTGTGCGCTGGATCACATCGGGGCCCAGTTCATACGTGACGTTGAGCCCGGAGAGGCCGTACTGATAAATGATACCGGCCTGCACACTATCTACAAGCGGGATAGCGTAACTGACCGCTCCGCAGGCTGCATGTTCGAGTACATCTACTTTGCGAGGCCGGATAGTATCCTCAGTGGCAAACTGGTCTACTCGACGCGAATGGCTATGGGTGCCGAGCTAGCTAAAGAGTACGCAATAGACGCGGATATCGTCATAGGGGTGCCGGACTCCGCTATCGCGGCGGCGGTAGGGTATTCCCGGGAATCGGGTATTCCATTCGGAGAAGGCCTAGTAAAGAATCGGTACGTCGGCCGCACCTTCATCCAGCCTGACCAGCGTATGCGAGACCTGGGCGTTCGGCGAAAGCTGAATACCCTTCCGGAGTTGATTAAAGACAAGCGCATCATTGTCGTGGACGATAGTATTGTGCGCGGCACCACTACTCCTCACGTCGTTGACCTTCTGAAGAAGGGCGGCGCTAAAGAGGTTCACCTTCGCATCTGCGCTCCGCCGATCATTTCCCCTTGCCACTTCGGCGTAGACATGGCCACCCGCAGGGAGCTTATCGCTGCCAATATGTCTGTGGAAGAGATACGAGAGTTCGTAGGCGCCGACTCCTTGGGCTACCTGAGCCATGAGGGGCTTCTGCGAGCGGTCAAGACCTCCAAGGATCGCGTTTGTATGGCCTGCTTCACCGGGGAGTACCCGATTCCCGTGCAGTTGGAAATGGACAAGCTGGCTCTGGAAGTCTAAGCCACAAGCAATCGGATCTGAATCCATCGGGTATAACCTCTTTTTGTCCCGTTCATACGCTCTCCTAGCGCTACGGCGGACTTCTCTCGGAATGACACGCATGGGTGGGCTAACGCCTTCTGCCTCCGCATGACATCTGGATTCCCAGAAATAATCGTTCCATTGAAGCCATTTCTGTTGCATACTTAAGGTGCGAATCACGCGGCGGAGGGCGAATTGCGACTGGGTGTTCTGGCGTCTCACGGCGGAACCAACCTGCAGGCCATAATGGACGCCTGCAACCAGGGCCGCCTGGACGCAGATGTGGCGGTTGTAATAAGCAACAACTCCAACTCCACCGCCCTACTGCGAGCCAGGAAAGGCTCTATACCCGCGTACCACATCAGTAGCGCTAATCCGCAGCCGACTCTTGAAGACTTTGCCATTCAGGATGCTCTCCAGAAGCACCAGGTTGAGTTGGTGGTGCTGGCCGGCTACATGAAGATGCTGGGCCCGGAAACGCTGGTATCGTATCGCAATCGTGTGCTAAATAGCCATCCGGCGTTGCTGCCCAAATTCGGCGGCAAGGGGATGTACGGAACTCACGTCCACGAGGCCGTAGTGAAGGCTGGCGAAAGGGTCACTGGCGTTACAATTCATCTGGTGGATGACCAGTATGACCACGGCGCGGCTGTAGCTCAATGCATCGTTCCCGTGCTACCGGAGGACACCGTTGCTGATTTAGAGGAGCGGGTAAAGGAGCGGGAGCGCCTGTTTTGG
The DNA here is from genome assembly GCA_002816705.1 of SAR202 cluster bacterium Casp-Chloro-G4. Taxonomy (GTDB): domain Bacteria; phylum Chloroflexota; class Dehalococcoidia; order Lucifugimonadales; family JADFKI01; genus Casp-Chloro-G4. Next base: position 5,079 of record MUCK01000035.1, on the reverse strand, counting down.
ATAGAGGTGCTTCAGAAGATTTCCTCATCCGAAATAGACCTGGATAACGTCGCAACATTAGCCGCTGAAGCGAAATAAATGTCGAGTATGAAAGCACTCCCGACTCTGGCGAGGGCCGGTTAGGACAGGCATGACAGAGCAGACTTACAGAGCAGCTGGAGTAAACCTGGACGCTGCGCAGGACGTCAAGGAGCGCATCGGCGCTATCGTGAAGCCTACGCACGGGCCGCAAGTGTTGGGCGGCGTGGGTGGATTTGGCGCCATGTACCAGTTGGCCGGATATCGCGACCCTGTCTTGGTATCCAGCACCGACGGCGTTGGCACCAAATTGAAGCTGGCCATCATGTTGGGCAGGTACGACACCATCGGCGAGGACCTTGTGAACGCCTGCGTGAACGATATTATCGTGTGCGGCGCAAAGCCCTTGTTCTTTCTGGACTACCTGGCAGTGGCGGAACTGGAACAGCCTGTCGTTGAAGCTCTAATTCAAGGCATGGCCCGCGCATGCTCAGAGGTCGATTGCGCCCTAATAGGCGGCGAGACGGCCCAGATGCCTGGCCTTTACAACCGGGGTGATTTCGATATGGCCGGGTTTGTAGTGGGTGCTGTGGAGCGAGACCAGATTCTGGACGGCTCAACTATCAAGGACGGCGATGTGCTGATAGGCCTGCCTTCCAACGGACTTCATACTAACGGCTACTCGCTGGTTCGGCTTGTGCTGGGCCTGGACGAGGACCAGTCGCCTCTCTCAGAGCAGGTGCCGGAGTTGGGCAAGACGCTGGGCGAGGCGCTGCTCATGCCCCATCCCTCTTACTACGCCGCGTTGGCAGGCGTATTGCCCTCATTGAAAGGCATGGCTCATATCACGGGCGGCGGCCTTATCGAGAATGTGCCCAGGGTGCTGCCCGATGGCGTCTCGGCTCGATTCGATACGTCTACGTGGTCCGTGCCGCCGATCTTCACCTTGCTGCAGGAGCGCAGCAGCGTAACCCGCGACGAGATGTACCGGGTTTTCAATATGGGCCTGGGCATGGTGCTCGCTTGCGACCCGGCTGTGGCCGATGACGTCGTTCGCCAGGTGCCAGACGCCATGGTGGTAGGCGAGGTCTTTGCCTCTACCGACGACGCCCGCGTGGTTCTTTAATTGCTAATTCTCCTGGGGATTTGAAATGAAAGCCCTTCTCAGCGTCTACGATAAGACAGGTCTGCCCAACTTTGCCGCCGTTCTTAGCCAGAGTGGCTTCGAGTTGGTCAGCACGGGCGGCACCGCTTCGGCAATATCTAGTGCAGGCCTACCCGTGCAAGAGGTGGCAGACCTCACAGGCTTTCCCGAGATCCTGGATGGCCGGGTGAAGACCCTGCATCCTGCGATATACGGCGGCATTCTCGCCCGCCGCGACCTGGAAAGTCACACGCAGCAGCTACAGCAGCATGGCATTGCGCCCATCCACATCGTCGTAGGCAACCTCTATCCCTTCGTGGATACGGTCAGCCGCGACGGCGCCACGCTGGAGGATGCGCTGGAGAACATCGATATCGGCGGCCCCACCATGATTCGCGCCGCCGCCAAGAATTTTCCGGATGTCATCGTAGTCGTCGATCCTGCAGACTATGGTTGGATAGGCGAGAAGCTATCCAACGTGGGTCGTTCCCAAAACGCTCTTTCCCTGGCCGAGCGCAAGGCGCTAGCTTGTAAGGCATTCCAGCACGTTGCCCTCTACGATACCGCCGTTTCTCAGTACCTTGGCGACGGAGATGTTCTCTCACAGGAAGAAATCACCCTGGGATTTAACAGAGTCAACGAGTTACGCTATGGCGAGAACCCGCACCAGAGGGCGTCACTTTACACCGCGCCTCTTTCGACGGGCGGCATCGTCCGTGCAAAGCAGTTACACGGGATAGACATGTCCTTCACGAATATTCTGGATGCTGACGCTGCGTGGAAGGCCGTCTTGGACTTCGCTGAGCCCGCCGTGGCTGTAGTCAAGCACACCAACCCTTGCGGACTGGCCGTGCACGAAGACCAACCCACGGCTTACCAGCGCGCTTTCGAGGGCGACGCCGTTTCGGCTTACGGGGGCATCATCGCCTTCAACCGGGAACTCAACGTGGTCACCGCCGAAACCATGCGCGGCGTGCTTTACGATATAATCATCGCCCCGTCGTACCAGAATGGCGCTCTGGATATCCTTCGTAAGCGGCGCAGGACCCGCGTGTTGCAGATTGACCCGGCATCGGGCCCTCAGGAGGGGCTGGACGTCAGACTGGTGTCCGGCGGAGCGCTAGTGCAGCTGGTGGACGACCTAGAAGAAGCCCCCGATTCGTGGAAGGTGGTAACCAGCCGAAAGCCAACCGACGCTGAGATGGCCGACCTTGCATTCGCGTGGAGGGCCGCCAAGCACATCAAGTCCAACACCATCGTTCTTGCCAAGGACAGGACGCTGGTGGGCATGGGGGCGGGCCAGCCTAACCGGGTGGTAAGCGTTCACCTGGCACTGCGTATCGCCGAGGATAAGGCAAAGGGCAGCGTGTTGGCTTCTGACGCATTCTTTCCATTCGCAGACAGCATCGAGATGGCCGTCCAGGGCGGCATCACGGCAATTGCCCAACCCGGTGGTTCCATCCGTGACGACGAGGTCATCGCAGAGGCGGATAAGCAGGGTATTGCCATGGTGTTCACCGGCGTCCGGCACTTCAAGCACTAGGAGCGCGGTTGGTGAGCCAGATGCCATCGGAAGCCACAGAATCCAGCCTGACCTCCTTGGATATAGTGCTGCCTGTGCTCAACGAAGAGCTTGATCTGCCGGTCAACGCGAAAGCCCTGCACGGCTTCATGGCGGAGCACTTTCAAAAATACCAGTGGCGCATTGTTGTGGCTGACAACGGCTCCACGGACTCCACCCTGGACATCGCGAAACAGCTCTCGCAGGAATTCCCACGAATCGACTACATGAGCCTGGAACAGCGAGGCCGAGGCCGTGCACTTCGCCGCGCCTGGACTGAAAGCACAGCGGACGTTGTCGGTTACATGGATGTTGACCTGTCCACGGACCTGGAAGCGTTGCCTGCCCTGGTCGATGCCGTGCGAGATGGGGAGTGTGATATCGCTACCGGGTCCAGGCTAATACGGGGCGCCGAGGTGGAGCGCAGGCCTTTCAAGCGAGAGGTGGCCTCCAGAGGATATAGCCTGGTATTCAGGTCCATGTTCTTTACGCAATTTCGGGACGCACAGTGCGGCTTCAAGGTTCTGAACCGGCGCACCGTAAGAGATATTGTTCCGCTAGTCAGCGACAATCGCTGGTTCTTCGATACGGAGATGCTAATTCTGGCGGAAAAGAACGGCTACGTTGTCCTTGAATTCCCTGTAAAGTGGACGGATGACCCAGACACCCGCGTTAAGATCGTCGGCACAGCCTACGAGGATGTAAAAGGCCTTTTGCGCCTTCGGTTTCGTGGTCTTGCCAAGCCTACACGAGATTCCGGCGATGCAACCCCCCACGTCTAGCATAACCAGCTTTGACTGCTCGAGAACTGTATTGAAGTAATTCTACCGGGGGCGTTAACATATGCCTTTCAATGAATTACATTAGTTATAGGAACGTAGCTAGCTACCGCCGAGGTTTAACGGCATGGCCAATGTCGTAGTTGTAATAGATATGGTCAAGGGCTTCCTTCAAGAGGGCAATAACCTGTACTGCGGTGATGACGCCAGGGGTATCATTCCCAATGTCCAGCGTCTAATCGAGCGGGAGCAGGCTGAAGGCGGCGTCGTCTTGTTCCTGTGCGACACGCACGACCCAGACGACCTGGAGTTCGAAATGTTCCCCGTACATTGCGTTCGTGGCACCGAGGAGCCTGAGGTTATTCCTGAGCTTGCTGGTTACGAAGGCCGGATTATCGCCAAGCGCCGGTACAGCGCGTTCTTCGAGACGGATCTGGAGAAAACGCTTCAGTCGCTCCGGCCCGAGAAGGTTATTATCTGTGGCGTTTGCACTGACATATGCGTTATGCATACGGCGGCTGACGCGAGGAATCGCGATTACAGGGTTGAGATGCCTACGGACTGCGTGGCGTCCTTCGATCAGAATGCTCACATAAATGCCCTGCAGCACATGGAAAAAATCCTGGGTGTGACTCTGACAGAGTCAACGCAGCCCTAGAAAAATGCAGACCTTCCCATGCGGAGAAGCGTGGGCACCCCGTTTTTGGGGCGTAAAGTGAAAGTAAATGGTTAGTCCAGAGTTTGATATCCGACCTTCGGTACTGGTAGGCGATACCGCCGACGTGTACCTGCAACGCACGCTGACTATCCTTCGTAATGAGGGTATAAACCCCATCGTGACCATGGAGTTCTACCCGGAACGCCGGGGAATGTTCTGTGGCATCAAAGAAGTGCGGGCCCTGCTCGCCAAGGTCCTGCCTGAGACCGGCAGCGAAGTCTGGGCCTTGGAAGAGGGCGAGATAACCGAGGGCAAGGAGGTGGCCCTACGCATCAAGGCCCCCTACAGCGCCTTTGGCCTATACGAGACCACAATTTGCGGCATACTGGCGTCGTGCAGCGGCTGGGCAACCGCCGCCCGCGATTGTGTTGACGCTGCCCAGGGCATCCCGGTGGTTGGCATGGCAGCTCGCCATGTTCACCCCAACGTCGTTGCCATTATCGACTACTCGTCTGTTGTAGGGGGATGCGTCTCGGTGTCCACCGTGCTGGGCGCGCGACTTTCCGGCATTACACCAGCCGGTAACATGCCCCACGCTCTGCCGCTGCTGATGGGCGACACTGTGAAAGCCATCCAGTCCTTCGACCGGTACATGCCCCAGGACGTGCCTCGAGTTGCGCTGGTGGATACCTTCAAGGACGAGGCTGAGGAAGCGTTGAACGTGGCTCGGGCTTTTCGGGGGAAGCTGCGCGGCATTAGCATCAACACGCCCGAAGAGCGCGGTGGGGTTACGCCAGAACTGGTCAACGAGGTTCGAGGTAGACTGGACCAGGAGGGTTTCCGCCACGTCGGGATATTTGTAACGGGCAATTTTGGACCAGAAAAAATTCGCCATTTTGTGGAGATAGGCGCTCCGGTA
>MUCK01000034.1 GCA_002816705.1 SAR202 cluster bacterium Casp-Chloro-G4 | reverse complement strand
CCTCAGATGAATCAGGTTGGGGTCGTCCAGAACCACCAGCCACTGCAACACGAACCCCAGGTTATGCTCGTCCGATTCCATCTCGTCCAACCAGCCGTTGACGTGAGAATCGACGTAACGTTGGAAACCCTGGTGGTCGGGATACCGCATCAGAGGGGTCCCTATAAAATCCTCGATATGCAGCCAGAAGACCCTCTCGAACTGCTGGGCCTGCGCTTCCTGAATTGCGTTAACGGAGTAGAACTGTTCCATTTCACTCAGGAGCGGGTTAAAGGTGTCCTGCCTAAGATGCCCAAGCTCGTGTGCCAGCGTGGCCATGACCTCTGATACGGTGTTCTCCGCATCCACGACGAGGGCCACCTTGCCGAATCGTCTCCCCTTGAACCCACTGGTCCGCTTGAACTTCTCTCGTTCGTTAAATAGGGACTGATAGTCCTCTTCTTTGGCAACTGCGAACCGCTCTACGTAGCTGTCGTCAACCCAGGCCAGGTAGCCCTCGTGACTGAGCAGATAGATGTCTACCCTGGTATCCAGGAGGCTGTCGCCCGTGGCCAGATAAAAACCCGCGTCTGCCAGACGTAAAGCCTCTTCAGTCAGTTGGGGGCCATTACCATCCACTACAACATCCCGAGTATCCATTAGCGCCTTGAAGTCCGAAAGCATCGCCTGCAACTCTTCGTCGGTGTACGCGATGGGTTCCGGCGCTTCCGGGTCGCCCGCTTCCCAAACAAGCGTGGTCTCGTAGATGTTATCGTCTTCGTTCTCCTCCCAGACCTCATCATAAGGGTCGATGACCATCTTGAGCGTGTGCTCACCGGGGGTGATGGCAGTCTGGTTTTCCAGGTCCGCCCAATCGTTAATCTGTACAATCTGGGAAGCGTCTACCCCACCGGTTATCTCGAACACATTTACGAGGAAGCCGTCGAAATACAGCTCCACCTCGAACGACCTCAAAATATCATAGACGCTCCGATTCACAACCGACAAGTCGATGTATGGGGTCTGTTCGACCGTCAGTAGGGAATGCACTCCGGTTCTCTTTTCGTGGGACACCACGATTGGACCGTCGTAGCTGAACACCCAACCTGGAACGAGATTGGGCATAAACCCTGGATTGGGGAGGAGGTCATAAGAATCGTAGACAGGCCTGGGGTCTACAGCGCCTGAGGCCCACTCCAGGTCTAATTCCAAAGTGTTGTTGGTCTCATCGGATTCGTGGATGGCGTTGTGGGGGTCGATGACCATCGTCAGCTTGTGCACACCCTCATCGAATGCGACCACGCCTAACAGATCGCTCCACTCGGAACTCTTTACCGACTGCCCCAGCACAAGACCAGGCCATGTGAGCTCCCTTACCATCATGCCGTCCAGGAAAAGATGCACCAGAACGTCGTCGGCAACGCTGGCTATGCCAATGTTCTCAAGGCCGAGCTTAATGTATGAGGTTGAGTCCACGGATAACGGCCCGATCTTGGAATCGCCTTCATACGATGTAGCTATCAGCGCCGAATCCCATCCATCAGGAGCTAAGGGCCGTAGGTCCGGCAACCTGCTGGGGACGGGCGTGGGCTCGGCAGGACTGGCGGAAGGCGACCAAACGAAGTCCTCTTCGTAGGCGTTGTCGGTCTCGTCCGATTCGGGAAGAAGATTTGTCGGATCGACTACGATGCCGAGAGTGTGGGAACCAGGCGTCGGATGAGCTTTTTCCATTAGCTGTTGCCAATCGGGAACAGACCCCACGAATCCCGCAGGCAGTTGCGTGTTGCGCCAACGCTCCAGCACCATACCGTCCAGCGTCAGGTCTACGAAGAACAGCGTCGTCACGTCGGAAGGCCCTTCATTCGTTATGGCCCAGCTAATGTAGGTGTCCTCATCGGAGAACAGCCCTGTGTTTTCTTGCAGGCCGGCCTCGTTTGCCGCTAGCAAAGGAGCGCCCCATCCGCCAGGGGCTTTAGGCTTGAGATTGAAGTCCGGAGGCAATTCTGGGGATGGTAACACCGTCGGCACGTCGACATACGTAGCCTGAGCCTGCACGGTGGCGGTCGGGGAGGGCCTGAGCGGCCTGGGCGTTGCAGTTGGCGATGGCGTCTGAGCGGTCGGGACCAGAGTTGCTGTGGCCATCAAGGCCGTAACCGTCGCCGAAGGGACAGCTAGGGCAGTATTGGTAGGCGCTGGTGATCCGATGGCCCAGACGTTGGCCGTTGGCGAAGCTGCTGGATCAACATTGGTTACGGTTTTGTCACCCGCCAGCGATACTACGGTAGGCTGCGTAGTGGGCGACGCCGTGGGACTGGACGTAGCAGTGAAATAAGGCACCCGCGCCGTATCGCTGGATGCCGTATTCGGCACCTGAGGCACCGGCATAAAGCACGCAGTCAACAAAAACGCCAGTCCTGTTGAGACCAGCGCCTGGATGGATATTCGGTTGATTCGAGCTCTCTTCAAATACGTTTCCGCGCCTTGTAGACTATCGAGAACGGCACCTTGCTTAGCCGCTCATACTGGCCTTCCCAGAACGGTCCTCCGTAGGGAATGGCTCTCTTTTCCTCATCTGTCATGTCGTTGATATCGTAAGGGTAGGGCTCCCATATGCCCTCCACCTGAAACCCCGCCGACACCAGCGTTGTGAACGTCTCCTCCACGGTCCTGAAGAAGGTAAGCCCCTGCCGGGCCGTTTCCCCCTCCAGCTCCTCCCAAACCTCGTAGGGAGGTTTAAAGTAGTCGTTCACCACCAGAAATTGGCCTTCCGCTTCCCACTCGAATGCCGACATAGGGTGGGTCGTGCCCACGATTACCAGGCCGTCGTCGGCCAACACTCGGTGACACTCCCGCAAGCAGGCCTCCAGGTCGGGAATGAACTCCCACCCGAAACAGGAGATCACCACATCGAACGCGCCGTCTCGGAACATATTGAGAGTCTCGCCATCGGCGTTCAGCAGGCCTACGTCGACGCCCTCTTGCTGAACAAATTCCCTTGCCTTCGCTAGCTGCCCGGAAGAAATATCCAGGCCAACGCACCTGGCGCCCATCTTTGCCAGAGCGATAGAATTTTGAGCCGCGCCGCAGGCCAATTCAAGAACGGCCTTGTCGGTAACGTCCCCTAATATTTGTAACTCACGCTCTCCAGGGCAAAGTGGGGCGTAGTGCACATCGTCAAGCGAGATGTGAGTCTCGACCTGATACGCGCCGGACATCTCGTCCCAGCCAGCCTGAATTGCTCTCTTAATATGGTCAGTGGACAAGTTCGTAAGCACCTAAACCCGGATTGAAGCAATTCCATCCTACCACGGCGGCGGTGACAGGCCAGTGGGGTGCCTAAGACTAGCGCTGCCTTCACGACATCGTCTTAATAATTTGTCCCGTAAATACCGGCATTGCACTCAGCGTAAGACCTAGACATACGCACAACACGCTCGGTTATGATAAGTGTGTGAAAAGCGTAATCTTCCTCCTGCCATTTATTTTCATATTGGTCTCCTGCGCACAAAATTCGTTCGACCTTTCACGTTGCCAGCGAATTCCAGCTACGGAATCCCGCGAATTCGTCCGGCAGATGGATATCGAAGGGCTAACGGGCATTCGTTACATCATGGCAGTAAAATCGCTCAACGCCGATTTCTGGTTCGTTGCCATGGACTTGGAAGGCCCTGGCCTGGAGAGTCCAACTGACATCGCAGTGTGGGCCACTGAGCAGATAGAGCCCTTCCAGGGGCCTTTCATACCTGCTGACGAGCTTGCCGTTCGATACTCAAGGCATGGCGGCGCAGCACAAGAAACAATGTTCCCGCCTGGGACAGACGGCATTACAGATGCCGTCCGCTGCTCCCGCTACATCGGCGCGCAACAGCCATAGGCGCGAGCCCAAGGTAGAATGCGTGGCAACTTACTGAGGAGGCCCAGCATGTCCGATTCCATTGAGCAGGCTAAGGCGGCCTTCCACCGATGGAACGCTGCATTCAACGCCCGGGATACGGATGCGATGGTCGCGGAGATGCACTTCCCGCACAGAAGGCTGAATGGGCAGAACCAGTTTGAGGTATGGGAGAACACTGACGACTTTCGTGCTACTCGCGGCGAGAATATGACGGCATCTCTTAACGCCCAGGGATGGGACCACACAGCAACGACCTCCATCGAGGCCGTCCAATCCGGCCCGGACAAGGTGCACCTGGCCATCAATCAGTCCAGACGACGGGCGGACGGCACCGAGTACAATGCATTCCCAACCCTCTGGATTTTCACGAAAATCGAAGGACGTTGGGGCGTTCAGTTCCGCTCGTCGTTCTTGTCGGAGCCTGTGCAGCCCAGTGGGGACGTGTTGGGGTAGGGGGAAGGCTTCTTGACTAGCATGAAGGCACGTATCGATCAGATACTAAGAGACCTCATGAACTCCAAAGTCCTAATGGCGATTGAATTACTAATCGTAGCCAAGGCAAACCAGGCAAAGGGTAGGGCAATCATTCAGCATGATTGCCCCTAAAAGCTATACACCTAATATCAGGACGATGTCGTTCTTGGCTGCGGAAGCAGGTGGATTCCGCATTCTTTTGGCACGGAGTCGTCCTCCCACCACCATCTGCCTGCCCGAGCATCCTCGCCGGGCTGAGTTGGCCGGGTGCAAGGGGCGCAGCCGATGCTTGTGAAGCCCTGGTCGTAAAGCGCGTTATAAGGCACATCGTTGACCCTGATGTACTCCCACACCTGGTCCTCAGTCCAGTCCGCCAGAGGGTTGATCTTCAATATTCCACCGTGCGCGTCATCTCGCTCAACTTTTCCCGCCCCAGACCTGTTGGCGGTATGGGAGCGGCGAACGCCGGTAATCCAGGCATCTAAGCCCAGCAGGGCCTTGTTAAGAGGAACCACCTTGCGGGTTTCGCAACAGAGCATTCGCAGGGACTGGCTCCGGTAGAAAGGGTTGGCTCCGTGCTTGGATACGAACTGAGTCAGTTCCCCAAAATCGGGGTAGTGAACGTCTATTCGGATGCCGTAGCGGTCTCGCACTCTATCAATGAGTTCATGAGTTTCCTTGGGCATCCTTCCGGTGTCAATAGTAAAGACTCGGACACCTGGTTCAATACGAGAGGCGATATCCAGTATGACCATGCCCTCTGCTTGAAAGCTAGTGCAAATTGATGCGCGCGAGCCGAACCTCTCGAGCGTCCATTTAATGATGTATTCAGCGTCTCTTCCTTCAAAGTCTTGGGAAAGGTTTTGAACTCCCGCTTCATCCAGGTCCTCCCTGACGGTCATCTAGGTCCTCCGGCTGTTATTAAGAAAGCGCAATTTCTGGGCAAAAGAAAAGCCCCTCAAGCGGATTTGCTTGAGGGGCTGATTTTCGAACTTACTGAGTCTTTAGTTAGCTACACCTGCACACAATGACGCACAGGGGCAACAGAGTCCGAATCGGTCCCTCCGCTGCGACAACAACATGTACATTTTGTGCTTTGCATTTCATGCATCATACTTCCCCTATAATATCCAAGCCATAACGATGTGTCAACGATTGAAAGCTCAGATTTGCGGGCTGTAGGCAGTATTCATTGACTGCTCTCTTAATTACCACTCAGATCACCCTTCAGGACACCCCATTTGCATGCTATTCTCAACCTCGGACGCCTGAGAGTCAGAGGGAACTTCGGGATATTACAAACGACGCAAAATAGAGGACTGTAGGAAGTTGCGGGAGTGACCTGGTGGCCCCAACGGAATTCGAATCCGTGTTTACGGCTTGAAAGGCCGTCGTCCTAGGCCACTAGACGATGGGGCCACTAAAAAAGGCCGGGCGCCTCGACGGCGAATGCCCGACCTTTTAATTCTACGGGTTATATCGGCTTGCCGCAACAGAACTCACGGCAAAGATTCGGGCCTATTTCGGCGATTGTTACGGATACAGGGCCAACTGTTGCAGCCCCTCGTCCTCCGGCAAGCCGAACATCAGGTTCATGTTTTGCACAGCCTGTCCGGCCGCGCCCTTTACCAGGTTGTCTATGCAGCTAACGACAATCAGGCGGTTGGTGCGAACGTCCACCGTCGGGTATATGACGCAGCTGTTGTTGCCCAGCGTGTGCTTGGTCATGGGCGGAGCATCCACTACCTTGACGAAGGTCTCATTCTTATAAAAATCCTTGTAAAGCGCGGTAACCTCAGCCCTGGCGTCCTCGCCCATGGCGATGGCCCCCTCCTTGAGGTTGGCGTAGCAACTGGACAGTATGCCCCTGGTCATGGGTATTAGATGCGTCAGGAACGTTATCTTTAACCTGCCGCCGTCGTGTAGCAGATCGAGCTCCTGCTGTATCTCCGGCAGGTGGCGATGGCCATCCATGGAGTAGGCCATCAGGTTTTCGTTGACCTCTGAGTAGTGGGTCTTTAGCGACAAACCACGTCCTGCTCCCGACACGCCCGACTTGGCGTCCACGATGATGTCGGGCTCTATGATCCCCGCCTTAACAGCAGGCGCCAGAGCCAGTATCGACGCGGTGGGGTAGCAGCCGGGGTTGGCCACGAGGTTGGTGGTCTTTACCTCTTCCCGGTGAAGCTCTGTCAGGCCGTAGACAGACTGCTCCATATACTCCGGGCAAGGGTGCGTGATGTTGTACCAGCTTTCGTACTCGGCCAGGTCCCGCAAGCGAAAGTCGGCGCTGATGTCGATGCCCTTCACTCCTCCGGCCAAGGCCTGCCCCAGGCGTTCGGCGCTGGCGGCATGTGGCAGGGCGGAGAAGACCACGTCAACACTCTCGGTAACCTCTTCCGTAATAGTCAGGTCTATGTCCGACAGGTGAGGAAAGGCATCGCCGAGCTTCTGTCCCGCCAAACTTCGGCCAGTAACGGAGGTGATTTCAGCATCAGGGTGTCGTCGGAGAATACGGGCCAGTTCCATGCCTGCATACCCCGTGACGTTGATGATACCTACCTTCAACTCGCTACCTCCTGAAATATTTCGATAACTTCTAGAAATTGTCATCAAGTATAGCGCGGGTCGTTAAGGTGGACAAGGATAGCTTGGAGTGGTCAAGAAGCGATCTGACATCAATGGCTCGGCGGCTAACGAAAAAACAGGTTAATTCGTCGAGTTTAAATACGCTCTTTGCTGGTACTTTTTGGAGATTTCTTCTTCGCGGCAGGCCTTTTCCTGGCCTTTTGCTTGGCGGCATTGGTGGCGGCACGCTCCATCACCCGTTTGGCGGGGCAGCCCCAGCCCATGAGGCACTCGCTGCATTTTGGGCGTTGGGCCCTGCAGATCTGCCGGCCGTGGCGAATGAGGTACATATGGAAGGGGAATACCTCTTCAGGGGCGACCATGGGCTCCAAGATATCGTGAGCCCTTTCAGCATTTATCTTTGGGCCGATCAGACCCAGGCGTTGCGACACTCTAAAGATGTGCGTGTCCACCGGCATGGCGGGCATGCCTAACGAAAAGCATAGGATGATGGCGGCGGTCTTGGGCCCGATGCCGTTGAGCCGTTTCAGCCAGCTCTTGGCATCCTCTAGAGGCATCTCGGCCAAGAATGACAGGTCGAAATTGCCGAGCTCAGCCTTCAATTGCGTCAAGATATCCTTTATGCGCGGGGCCTTCTGCTTGGCTAGCCCGCCCCTGAGGATCGCCTTCTCGATCTCCTCCACGGAGGCGTCGGCCACACCTTCGACGGACTTGAATGTCTTCATCAGGTTGAGGAAGGCCCGCTCGGAGTTCAGGTCCGAGGTATGCTGCGACAGTATGGTGTATACCAGTTCCTCCGCAGGGCTATAGCGTGGCTGCCACTCCGCCGGCCCGTACTCCGGTGCCATGTACTCCATAACGTCGTGTGCCGTTATTTTCGGCCTTTTCGCCCGTGGGGTGGAAGGCGGAGCTTCGTCGCCGGTAGACTTGGTAGTGGTCATGAACGCGTTCTATCCCTTGCCCAGAGCGCTGATGATGGCATTACTTACCTGCGACGTGCTGGACGAGCCACCCAGATCCGGAGTTGTTATCTCCCCCTGCTCAAGGATAAATAGTACCGCCTTATCTATTGTCGCTGCGGCGTCATCGTGACCCAGGTGGCGCAGCATCATCGCCGCCGAAAGCACAGCCGCCATGGGATTGGCGATTCCTTTGCCTGCTATATCAGGGGCGGTGCCGTGCACAGGCTCGAACATGGACGGGAAGCGACGTTCGGGGTCGATGTTGGCGCTGGCGGCAAGCCCTATGCTGCCCGTGATTATCGCGCCGATGTCCGTGAGGATGTCTCCGAACAGGTTGCTGCCTACCACAACATCGAAGCTCTCGGGGCGTCGCACGAAGTCCATGCAGGCGGCGTCGATGAGCAGTGAATTGGTTGTGACGTCGGGGTAGTTCTTGGCAACGCTCTGGAAGGTCCGGTCCCACAACACCATGCCGTATCCCAGCGCGTTGGACTTGGTGATGGAGGTCAGGTGCTTCCGCTTGTTACGCTTGCGGGCGGTCTCGAAGGCATAGGTGATGACGCGTTCGCAGCCCTTACGGGTGAATACGCCGGACTGCACCGCAATCTCGTCCGAGGTGCCAGGATAAAGGAAGCCGCCTACGTCAGCGTATTCGCCTTCGGTGTTTTCACGGATGCACATCATGTCGATGTCATAAGGCTTCTTGCCGCTCAGGGGTGAGGTGATGCCCGGGTATAGCACGCTGGGGCGCTCGTTGACGTACTGGTCGAAGGAGCGTCGGATGGGCAGGAGCAGACCGCTCAACGTAATGTGGTCCTGAACGTCTGGGTGTCCCACGGCCCCTAAGAACACTGCCTCGTGCTCAGCCATCAGGTCCAGACCGTCGGACGGCATCATCTCGCCATGTTCGAAGTAGTAGTCAGTTCCCCACGGGTATTCGGTGAAATTCAAGGTAAAGTCATGCTCTTGCGCCACGGCTTCCAACACTCGAATAGCCTCTTCGATAACCTCTATGCCTATGCCATCGCCACGTATTACGGCCACCTTATGTTCGGGCATTCCTTACTCTAATCCTCCGTAAACAAGTTGATCGATATGATACTACAAACCACCGGATATCATCTCCGCCAGCCATCTCTTGGTAGCCCTTGGAGACTTGAATCTAAGTACGTTCAAGTGAGCGTATTCAGGCTGAGCCAGGGCAACTGGAATACTCTCGCGCCGCTTCCAATGAGTCTGGATTACCCAGAGGAGCAGCGAATCTTTCCTGAAGAATTGCCGCCAAAGCTTCTCGCGGTTTCCGTTCCAAAGCTCCTGTCGCAAGATCGCCCTGAGCATGGTGCGCCGGAATACTCGCCAGAAGACGAGATGGAACGAATAATCCAGCCACACCAACGTTGTGGCCTTTGACCACAAGATATCTCGCGCTACGTGGTAGTTGCCGTCAACGACCCACGCCTCGACCCGCAAAGATTTTTTGACCATTTCCCTGAAGAGGTCGTCGGGGGTTTGAGTCCAGTTGGGCCCATGATAAAGAGCGTCTAGTTCCAGGTAAAGGATTCCTAGGCCGCCTGCCAGAAATTTCGCAAGCGTGGTCTTTCCCGCCCCTGATGTGCCGACGACGACAATGCGCCAGGACGAGAGGGAAATGGGGCTGGATTCCTGGGGACCAACATCATGCATGCGTCAGTTATGCCTTAATGGGAACGGGATAACCAATAAGCGCACCACTGACGAGTCTACGCCCTCAATCATCAGCTTGCAGCTTGTCGAAGAAGGATGCCAACGCCGCCTCGGCACGCGAGTAGTTGTAGGAGGCGAACCGCCGCTGGCGCAACTGCACGATGTCACCGTTGAAGTAACGCTCGTACAGCGTCTGGCGAGAGCCGAACTCCGTTCCAATAAGGTCCCACGCCAGGCGAAAAAGCTGAATGCGGTCCTTCGCCGCCAGGTCCGCTCCCTGGTAGAACTTTTCAATATCGGCAGACAGCGGCCCCTTTACGTCAGCCTCGGAGGGAGTCAGCATCAGGCCGCCAGCGCATAGTTGTTGGATGATTTGCGTCACCCGCTGGTAGGCGTCCGGGTACCAGTGACGCATGGCGATTAGCGGCTCCGAAGCCAGCCATATGCCCTCACCTAAGCCGCCATCAACCGGCTCCGCGTCGGCCTCAGCGGCCCGGAGAAAGGCGTTGTTGGTAGCAAGAATATCGATAATTTCCGAAATCTTCTCCCGCACCTGATCGAACCGGCTGATGCCTATGCCTTCGGTAATGCGGCGCACCATGCCCAGAATAAGCTCCAGCTTCGCCACGTTCTTGACGGCCACCTGCTGCGCGTACTGCCTCCACAGCGTCACCTTCTGAACGGCTTCGTTGCTCAAAGCCACGTCTCGGAATGAAAACACCCGGTCCCACGGAATCAGCACGTCATCGAATATGGCCAGGCAGTCCATCTCGTCGTACCGGCCCGACAAGGGGTAATCGTAGAGCGACTTTCCATCGTCGTAAGCCTGACGGCAAATGAACTTGAGACCAGGCGTGTTCACCGGAATGGAGAAGCCAATGCAGTACGGCTCGTCCTCTGGAGCGTCCTCACGCAATGGCCGGTATACGGGAGCGAAGATCTCATCGGAGAAGGGGGCCAGCGTAGCCAAAAGCTTGGCGCCCCGCACGATAACGCCCTCATCGGTAGTATCGACGATGCCAACCGCTATGTACGGGTCGGGCAGCTCGCTGATGGCGACGGAGCGGTTGACCTGCGGGTGTCCGAAGGTATGCGTAAGGCACAGGTCGTTCTCGCGGACGTACTCGTGGTAGGCGACCATGTTGTCACCGAAACGGCTATCGTTTCTGCCATAAAGGTGCGCCATCTGCCGGGCGGCGACCACACATATGTTCACGTAGTCAGGAGTGCGGCCAAGCATGCCATTGACTGACCCCGCGATGATTTCCAGCGCGTGCTTGCGACGGGCCAGGTCCTCTTGCGAATGAGGGACCATATAGGAGAGAGAAACAGGCTCGCCGCTGGTGGGCGAGGTGAAAGTCATCTGGTCGCGCAGGTCGGGGTCGTGCTGCAGGTCGTAAATGGCCGCCACGGTCTGGGCCATGCGCGCCAGCTTGGGGTGTGTCGTTACGTCATCGACCCGTTCGCCGTCCAGCCACACCTCACGGTCGTCGCGGATGCCTGCCAGGTATTCTTGTCCTGTGCGAATCGCCATGCTGCGCCCCCTGTCATAGGAATGGCCGCATCGTAGCACGTGGTTTTTTGGATAAGCAATTATTGGCCGATTTGATACGAAACGATGCTGCCGTCACCAGGCAGGTGTCACTTCTATTGACTACCCCTGCACCCCGTGATAGCGTAATTTCATAGCTAAACAAGATATTAGAAATGCAGTGAAGGGGAGTAGTAGCGGGCCCGTCGGCTATAGAGAGTCGGGAACTGGTGGAAGCCCGGCGCACGAAATCCCGCGAACTCGCCCTGGAGCAGACGGCCGGAAAAGCGGTCGGCTATCAGGAATCGGCTATCAGCACACATGCTGACGGCTAGGGGCTGGTAGCTGAAGGCTAAAGTATGGCCCTCCGGTTGGCACCGTTACAGCTTCCGAGTGCTTCCGACTCGTCGGAAGAACAAGGGTGGTACCGCGGGTCCGCTCTGAATTGAATTTCAGGCCCGTCCCTTATTTGGGGGCGGGCCTTTTGTCGTCCTAGACAGGGGATTTCTGGCCTACATTCAAATCACCAAGAACTAATTACTAAAAACCAATAACTGATTCCGGAGGAATACATGCTCAGGACTACGGAGCAGAGGTTCGACAACCAGACCATTGATGTTAAGTGGCAAAAGCGATGGACGGACGCCGGCATGCTAAGCGTGAAGGACGATGACCCGCGCCCGAAATGGTACGAGCTCACCATGTACCCATACCCCTCCGGAGACCTGCACATCGGCCACTGGTACGCCATGTCGCCCTCCGACGCGCACGCACGGTTCCAGGCCATGAAGGGCTATAACGTGCTTCACCCTATGGGCTTCGACGCATTTGGCCTCCCCGCTGAGAACGCCGCAATTCAGCGGGGCATCCACCCGTACACGTGGACTATGGACAACATGGCCAACATGCGACGGCAACTGCGCAGCATGGGCACCATCTACGACTGGGACCGCGAGGTGGTAACCTGCATCCCCGAATACTATCAGTGGAACCAGTGGATTTTCCTGCAGTTCTACAAGGCAGGGCTTGCATATAGAAACTTCGCGCCTGCCAACTGGTGCCCGCAAGATAACACCGTGCTGGCCAACGAACAGGTACTGCCCGACGGAACCTGCGAGCGCTGCGGCACCACCGTGGTACGTCGCGAACTGAACCAGTGGTTCTTCCGCATAACCAAATACGCCGACGAGCTGTTGGACCACTCGAAAAAGGAGTGGCCCGAGCGCATCGATACCATGCAGACCAACTGGATCGGGCGCAGCGAGGGCGTGGAGATCGAGTTCGACATTTCAGAATATGGTCTGGACGTCGACACGATACGCACGTTCACCACCCGCATCGACACCATCTACGGAGTGACCTTTGTTGTCATGGCCCCCGAGCACCCGCTGGTCGAAAGGCTGACGACGCCGGATCAGAAGGCTGAGGTCGAGGCGTACATAGAGCAGACGCGGCGACAGTCTGAGATCGAGCGGATGTCCACGGAGAAGGAAAAGACCGGCGTCTACACAGGAGCCTACTGCATCAACAGGCTCAACGGCGAGAGGGTACCGCTTCTCATCGGCGACTACGTTCTTGGCACCTATGGCACAGGCATCGTCATGGGAGTGCCTGCCCACGACCAGCGCGACTTCGAGTTCGCCACCAAGTACGACCTGCCAATTCGCGTTGTCGTTTCGCCCGAGGACTGGGACGGCGGCGACCTGACCGAGGCATACCTGGAGGTTGGCAAGCAGGTCAACTCCGCGCAGTTCGATGGCATACCCAGCGACCAGGGCTGGCAGAAGATCGCAGACTACATAGAGGAGAACGGCTGGGGCAATCGCACGGTGCAGTACCGCATGCGCGACTGGCTGATATCCCGCCAGCGTTACTGGGGCACGCCAATCCCGGTCATCTACTGCGACGATTGCGGCACTGTGCCTGTCCCCGAGGCCGACCTGCCGGTGGTGCTGCCTCAGGACGCAGAGTTCCGGCCCACGGGGGAGTCTCCACTGGCATCCCACCAGGGTTTTGTGAACACGCCATGTCCCACCTGCGGCAAGGCGGCGAAGCGCGAGACCGACACAATGGACACCTTCGTGGACTCGTCCTGGTACTACCTGAGATACCCGAACAACCATTACGCGGAAGGCCCCTTTGACCCGGTGGCCCTAAAGAAGTGGAACCCCGTCGACCAGTACACGGGCGGCGCGGAGCACGCGGTAATGCACCTGCTGTACTCTCGCTTCTTCGTGAAGGCACTGCGCGACCTGGGGCTACTGGACTTTGATGAGCCCTTTACCCGGCTGTTCAACCAGGGCATCATCCTGGGGGCCGACCACGAGAAGATGAGCAAGTCCAGGGGCAACGTCGTCGCGCCCGACGAATACGTTGAGTCTTTTGGCGCTGATGTTGTGCGCTGCTTCCTGATGTTCCTGGGGCCGTGGGACCAGGGGGGAAGCTGGAGCGACTCCGGCATCAACGGCACGGCCCGCTGGATGAATCGCGTCTGGGATATTTCTACAAGGGACGCTAGAACGCTGGACAACTTCCCGGCCAACGACGAGGCGATACGTGAGCTTCAGCGTCTGCAGCACAAGACGATACGTCGCGTGGGCGAGGACCTGGAGCGGTTCAAGTTCAACACTGCTCTGGCCGGTCTGATGGAGTACAGCAACGGCATGAACCAGGCGTGGGAGAGCAAGGGCGTGCGCTCCAAGCAGTGGGTATCAGCGGTGGAGAGCCTGCTTACGCTGTTGGCGCCTATGGCCCCCCACATCACGGACGAGCTATGGGAGCGGATGGGTCACACCGAGAGCATTCACAAGCAGCCGTGGCCGTCGTGGGACGAGGAGCTAGCGGCCGACGATGTGATAACGCTGGTGGTGCAGGTCAACGGCCGCGTGCGGGACAAGATAGAGGTATCGGCGTCCATATCCGAGGAGGACGCGACCGAGACAGCCCTGGCCAGCCCCCGCCTAACCCCTTACCTGGACGGCAAGCAAGTCCGCAAAGTGATTTATGTGCCAGGGAAATTGGTCAACGTGGTTGTGGGGTAGGGGGTAGGGGAAGATCCTTAGATGATCTCAAACAGGTCATTCTTCTCAAGAAAATAGCGGAACGACGGATTATTGTCAGCAGCTAATTTGACGTCGTAATCTTTTAAAACTTCCTGCATGAAGTCTATTCTAGATTGGAATCTTCTAGGAATTAAATCGTTGAACTGCTCTTTCGTCCTGTTCTCGCAGGCGCTCCCGATTTCTGCAGGCGCACCAATTGCGGACAAAAATCTTCCCGATGCGCCCGCAATATACCAGCCTTCAATTTCTCTCTTTACAACGTATATTCTCTCGGACCTTAATCGACTTTGAGCAGACATTAGCGATTCTTTTTTTCTGGTGACACAAGGGAAACTGTCAATATCTCCGACATAAACATAGTCGGCACCCATTGCGTCAATTGCCTTTATGAATTTCTGTATATGTCGTCGCGAGCGCTGTCTATAGGGCCATGATATAACTGAATCATACAGGCGTTCGAATAGTGGCTTAACGATTGAATGAAAGAAAGTAATGTCATCATTACCTTCGAGAAACAGATATATCGCCTTATAAGGCACGGCCATTAAACCTCGAGCAAATTATCAACAAACAAATCGCTGATTTGAAAGTCATTCTCCAAAAAAGTCTGTACGTCTTCGCTTTGTGCTGGTCGAATCACTACTGACCGGCCACTTTCATCTCTGCAGACCAACAAGATATCCTCCAGGTCCACATGCCGGATTAGTTCTGGATTATGAGTAGTTGCAATTATTTGCTTCTTTTGGGCGGCCTCTTTCATCATTTCCACTGTCTTGGACATCAGAGCCGGATGTACATTCCTCTCCGGTTCTTCTATTACGACAAGTTTATTTTTTTCGAAGTAAAGTGCCACTATAAGGGCCGTTATGTTCACGGTTCCATCAGACAGTAGGGATGCTGGCAATTCAAAATTTCTCGCGTAAGTCTCCCTCAAAGTGAAGTACATCGATTTGTCCGCTACTTTTGATACGTCCATCCTGTGAACAAACGGGAGCATATAGCGCATCAAGTTCAAGAAGGCTCTTTTCGATTCGCCATCGGTGGATATTCTATTGAGTACCAAGGCTAGATTGGCGCCGTCCGAGGCCAACTCAGTGACACCAGTGATCGGAGCGGTCTTCTTGGGCAATTTAGGATCGAAATCGAAGATGCCTATTTCACTTAACGACGATATTATGGGGGAAAGATAGAGCTGTGCGATTGGCGACTCCAGCAATAAGGTCTTCTTCTGCATAGGATACCCATCGAATATATGTTCAATCTCATCTTCACCTTCGGAACTATCGATTCGTACCTTTCCATTCACACTGGAGAATTGGTAATATCGCAGCCGCTTTTCATTGAGTTCTGATCCACCCCCCTTCCCTTCTCTCTACTGTCGTCCGCAGAATAAATGATCTTTACCATGTCTTCGACAACGTTGTATCCGTTGCCCCGTTGGTTGAACTTTATCGAAAATCGGCATTCCGCATTGTGGATGCGCATTCTGTTATAGGCTCGCTCCCGTCTCCCGGAAGGTCGACTGCCGAATGATACTCTCGGGATTACCCAAAACTCATCCAAATCCATCGCAAACTTGAAAGTACAATTTGCACTGGATTTAACTACGACATTCTTTATGTACTCAACTCCGCCCTGTACAGAAATTGCGTACTCCAATCCATGAGTCGCCACGTCGCGAAGGAACTGAAATAGCTGAACAAAATTAGATTTCCCTGAGGCGTTGGCGCCCAGAAGAAGGTTTAGCTTCCCAAGCTCGATTTCTTGCGTATCTTGGAAGCTCTTGAAATTTGATATGCTGATTTTCGTTATTGCCATAATTCAATAATCTATCTCTGGCTTCCCGTAGGACGCCCAAATAACCTTCGACATCCATGATTCTGTTTCGAATTAAGACTATTGTAGCACCTGTGAGGCCAGTTTCCTCAGTGGCCTGTTAGCCTTGTGGGGTCGGGAAGCTTACCCATTGGCCTACGCAAACCATCCCAGCCGGAACGTCCCCACGTCGTGGCGCGTATCGCCGTCGATGGCCATGTCCGAGAGGATTTCGCCTTTGCTGGCACCTGCTGAAGCATAGGAATGCGCCGCTCAGCCCAATGCTGATTTTCTACGGACACCCCAATCCAAACGTTCTCAGGCCAGTCAAAAAATTCAGGGCTGTTTATGTAATTAAACATTTGTTCTGGCCGTTTTGTCAAAAGTTGAAAAGTATGTCTGGGATTATCCCTCATAACATCGAATATTTCCGAGATGAAGGGGAACGGGACTTCTTCATGAAAAACATCGCTCATGCTGTTCACGAAGATACGTTTTGGCTTCTTCCATTTTGTAGGAGCCTCAAGCCTATCGGGGTGAAGAACTATGGAGGTCTTGCCCGGAAGGTATGGTCCTCCACGCTTGAAACGAAGTGTTATGGATTCAGCATAGCAGTGGGCGCAGCCAGGACTGACCTTGGTGCACCCTGTAACCGGATTCCACGTCGCGTCCGTCCATTCGATTGCGGTTTTGTCAGGCATGAAACTTCCTAAACTTAGATTATTCTAAGATTAGTTTGGAACATTCGTGCGAATACGTCAATTATACCCGAGGTCACATCGTTACGCAAACCGCGCCAGCCGGAACATCCCCACATCGTGCCTAGTCTCGCCGTCGATGGCCATGTCCGAAAGAATTTCGCCGACGACGCTGCAGAACTTGAAGCCGTGCCCGGTGAATCCCGCCGCTACGACGATTGGTGAATCGGGCGTTAATCGATCTATCAAAAAATGCTCGTCGGGGGTGTTGGTGAACATGCAGGCCTTCATGGAGAGGGTAGGGCCGGCGGCATCGGGGAAGTACCTCTCGACGGCCTGACGCAGCATGGCCTCGTCGCGGGCGTTGGGCTCGCGGTCGATGGTGTCGGGGTCCACAACCTCCTCCAGATGATGGAAGCGGCCTATCTTGAAGCCCGGCACCTGGAAGGCGGGGAAGCCGTAAAAATGGCCCTCCTCCACCATTAGCAGGAAGATGGGGAATGTCTCGGGTGTGTACGACTCCGGCTTCAGAGGCTCAGTCCAGATCAGCACTTGCCTCTCAGGCACGGCGTTGGATGCGAGTTCAGGCAGCAGCTTTCCTGTCCAGGCCCCGGCGCACACGACTACTGTGTCGGCCTCGTACTGGCCCTGGTCGGTAGTCACCCGCGCGCCGTTAGAGGTCTCGGCAATATCCAGCACCTGCTCATCCGTTTGCAGCGTCGCGCCGTGGTCCAACGCGCCCGCCACGTGCAGCTCGATGCAGCGTTCCGGGGTCAGGAAGCCCGCGTCGGCCTGGTATATGGCCTGCAGGTCGCTCGGCAGACTGAAGCCGGGGTAGCGGCGGCTTAGCTCCGCGCTGCTCATCACCTCGTGTTCCAGCTCATGCTCCAAACAGGATCGCAGAGCGCCCTCCAGCAAACGGCTGTCTGGCAGCCCGGCGTCGATTCCCCCCGTAATGTGCATGATCTGCTCACCGGCCGAGGCTTCTAACTCCCGCCAAAGCTCGTACGACCGCCGCAACAAGGGTACGTAGCCGGGAGCCTCGTAGTAGGCCAAGCGGATAATGCGGGTCACGCCGTGGGAAGAGCCCAGGTCGTGTGCAACCCCGAAGCGTTCGATTCCCAGCACGCGTTTGCCGCGTTTCGCCAGGTGATACAGCGCCGCGCTGCCCATACCTCCTACGCCAACCACGATTGCGTCATACTTGCCGGTCTGCGCCATCAGGTACCTCCACTAGCCTTCGAGCCGTTCGTTGAACCCAGGAAAATTTAGGAATTTCTTGTCGTATGGCATATAATAGGCTCCGCGAAATTTTCCCACCACATGAACTACAACAATTCGTTCTTTTAAGGAGCACATAATGAAATACTCAATCGCGGTGCTGCCGGGCGACGGCATAGGGCCGGAGGTCATCGGCGAGGCCGTCAAAGTCATGGAGGCCGTGGGACGACGCTTCGGTCACCAGTTCGACACGGAGGAGGGCCGGGTAGGGGGCAACGCCATCGACGAGTTCGGCACGCCGCTGCCCGAGGCCACTGAGGCCCTTATCACGGACACAGACGCCGTGCTGTTCGGAGCGGTGGGCGGTCCCAAGTGGGACGACCCTCGCGCGAAGACGCGCCCCGAGGACGGCATCCTGGCCATGCGCAAGATGCTGGGCCTGTACGGCAACATGCGCCCGGTGAAGGTCTACCCTCAGCTAATCAACACGAGTCCCATAAAGCCCGAGTACCTGAAGGGCGTGGACATGATTATCCTGCGGGAGCTTACCGGCGGCCTGTACTTCGCCAAGCCCAAACGCCGCTGGGAGACCTCCCGTGGCCGCAGGGGCGTGGATACGTTGAAGTACACGGAGCAGGAGATCGAACGTATTGTGCGCATGGCTTTCGAGATGGCTATGGGCCGCCGCAAGCGCGTTACGTCTGTGGACAAGGCTAACGTGCTGGAGACGGGCAGGCTCTGGCGGGAGATCGCAACAGAGGTCGGCCAGGATTACCCCGAGGTGGAGTTGGAGCACGTACTGGTGGACGCTGCGGCCATGCAGTTGATCAAAAACCCGGTGCATTACGACATCATCGTGGCGGAGAATACCTTCGGGGACATCCTCACGGACGAGGCGTCGGTGCTGTCCGGTTCCATGGGCATGCAGCCTTCGGCCAGCCTGGCGGGTCTGCCCAAGAAGGGCGGGCGTGGAAAGCGGGCCATTAGCCTTTACGAGCCCATCCACGGCAGCGCCCCGGACATCGCGGGGCAGGGCATCGCCAATCCCATCGGCACCATACTGAGCATGGCAATGCTGCTTCGTTACTCGCTGAGCCTAGAGGAAGAGGCCGTCGCCGTTGAGCGGTCGGTGGAGGGAGCGTTGGCCGAGGGCTATCGCACGCCGGATATCGCGTCGGACGGAGGCGAGGTCGTTAAGACGTCGGAGCTAGGAGACATCATCGCCGGCGGGGTCTAATTTCCTTTGGATTCACGGCGGGGCGGCCAGGATGCTTGGCTGACGTCGTGAGTGAACAGTTAATTTAAAAGGGGGAGGCCAATATGGCCTCCCCTTTTTATTACTACAAATGCCTAGTGGTGATGACCGGTTACTGCGGCTCGGTCCGTCTTGGTCACCGGGACGAATATCAGAACCACTGCGCCTATTGCAAAGAGCACAGCAACGTATATAAAGGCTGCCCCGGCTCCTCGACTATCGTAGATGAACCCCGCGATTAAGGGTGAAGATGCGGCGAACAGGAATCTTGCGAACGACAGCACCCCCAGCACCGTCGTAGCAACGCCTTCTCCTGCCACATCCAGTGCCAGAGCCGTCAGCACTGGTTGATCGCCGAAGAGGAACGTCCCCAACAAGGCGATTATCACGATCAACAGGATACCGCCAGTAGATATGCCCAGGAAGAGCGACATAAGGGCGAGGAAAAGCATTCCAGGGACCAGGACTACTTTTCGTCCAAACAGGTCTGACAGGTAGCCAACCACGGGCGTGGACACGATACCTACTGCCATCAATAGGCCCAGGTGAAGGTTGCGCACTAGCGGAGTCATCCCCAAGTCGTTCAGGTATATGGGCAGGAACGTGGTGAGCGCCAGAAACGCCATCCCTCTGACTCCCCCGACGAATGCCACAAACCATAACACCGGGTTACGCAAAACATGTTTCGTTGTTTGCCACTGTTCGTTGCGGGTCGGAGCCACCTGCTGTCCCTGGCTATCCCGGCCGATGTGCCTGAATGACCAGTAGACCACAAATGCCAGGAATATCGGCAATGCTGCGTAGATGCTTATTATCTCTGTCCACGCCAAAACTCCCAACAACACGCCCGTCACAGGAGGGGCGAGAGCATCACCTAACTGCCCTCCAACGCCATGAAAGGATAGGGCGGCTCCCCTTCGATGGGAGAAGTGATGCGAGAGGGAGGCCATAGCCGGCAGGTGCCATATGGACGCCGCGACTGCGACAACTCCCATGCCGAACAGCAGCAAAGGGTAGGACGGAGAGAAGCCAATGATAAGCCACCCAATCCCAAAGGTTGCCATGCACAGGGCTAGTATCAGGCCCCAGTACCTCCTCAAGGCATCGGCAATAACCCCGCCGGGAAGAGTAACTATGCCGGAAACGAACTCTCTGGTTGCAGTTATCCCACCCACGCCTACCGCGCTCAAAGCAAAGGCCGCCTGCACCTCTGGAAGCATCGCGATAAAGCTCTGTGTGAACCAGTGAAAAACGCCGTGCCCGCTTGTGAGGGCGGTAATAATGAAGCCGCCGCGACGCCTTATGTCGGTCTGCTGTTCGTGGCCCTGTTCGTGGCCGTGATGATGTTCTCCGTGGTCTTCGTGGTGGTCAGAATGGTGGTCATCGTGGTCGTGATGACCTTCGTGTGGGTTCTCTGTATGGCCACTATCTGACGGCTGTTCTTCCATTCATTCATGTCCTTCCCAATAGTTCGTGCGGTCTTCTTGTTTGTGGCATATTCCGCACATTAAGCTCGCTGCTACTTTTATATTGCTTTCGAAAATTTGTCAACCAGACAAATTGCAGAAAAAGCCTTCGTCATTTCTCACAATTTCCTCACCAGCGCCTCTTTTATCTTCATACCTTCCTCACGTACTGGGCAGCATACTGAGGATGAAAATTGAAAGACAGGTACGCACAATTTGTAGGTCATCTCGAAGCTCTTACTTCAGTGAAGGAGTCCGAGACATTCTGTTGCAGGAGGCACGTCAAATGTTCCGAAAAGTTATCGTCCCACTGGACGGCACAGAATTGGCAGAAGGCATACTGCCGTATATTACGGACGTGGCGGCGGGCCTCGGTACGTCTGTGGTCCTACTGTCCGTGATTGATCCCGATGCCATCGACCTTCCCGAGCGCATTGGGGATAGCCGTGGAACCGGCGCCGCTCACGTGGAGGCTGTTGGAACTACATCAGGCATCGTGGACGTTAATGTCCGAACGGATACCGGGGATGCGGCTAGAGCGGGCGTACACCCACACGAGAGGGGCGGCCCGTACGTCTCCCAACTGTTCGACCGCGCGGAGGAGATCACGAAAACTCGACTGGATGAGGTCGCCAAGGGCCTGGAGTCCAAGATATCCAAGGTGGAGACCAGAGTGGTCTTCGGAAGGCCGGCCGAGATGATTATAGAGGTCGCAGAGGCCGAGGGCGCGGACCTTATCGCCATGTCTACCCACGGGCGCAATATGATAGGCAGAGGCCTGATGGGCAGCGTAACGGACAAGGTCCTGCACGCAACCAGCATTCCGATGGTGACCATTTCGCCCGACAAGGCCAAGATATATGGGGACGGCGGGAACGGCATCAGCAACCTCATTGTGCCGCTGGACGGCTCCGAACAAGCAGAAGCCGTGCTGCCCTACGTTGAGGAAATGGCCGTCAAAATGTCTCTGGATGTTTTGCTGGTCAGAGTTCTGAGGCTCGGTGGAGCATACGCCGCATACTCCGAAGGCATGGCGTATTGGGGCGATTCTGCCGTAGATGAGGCTCTGGAAGCAGAAATCAAGGACTACCTAGAAGTTATTGCTGGGAGGTTAAGGGCCAAGGAAATTAAGGTGGCTTGGAAGATCATGCGGGGGGCTCCTGCCATATGCATTACAGACCTCGCCAGGGATACGTCTAACGACATGATCGCGATGACGACTCACGGCCGGTCTGGTCTAACCCGCTGGATGCTAGGCAGCGTGGCGGAGGGCGTGATTAGGGCAACGGGCGACCCGGTGATGGTGATTCCACCACATTAGGAGGTGATCAGAATGGTGGTTAAGACTACATATCCCATTCTCGGCTATCCGACCGTTCACCTGACTAACGGTGGCGTTCAGGTAATCATTAGACCTATGGTTCCGGAGGACCGAAACGATCTGCTGGACTTCTTCCAGCGCATCCCGGCCGAGGACAGGTTTTACCTGAAAGAGGACGTTACCGATCCCAGGGTGATTGAACGGTGGGCCGAGACAGTGGATTACAATCGAACCCTCCCACTGCTGGCCATTATGGACAAAAAGATCGTGGCCGACGCAACGCTCCACAGAAGCAGAGCTGGAGCAAGGAGGCACGTGGGGGAAATCAGAATCGTTGTGGACCCTGAGTACCGCAACGCTGGAATCGGAAGGGGACTTCTACACAAGATCGCGGAGCTAGCAATGGACAAGGGCATAAACAAGCTCATGTTCGAGGTGATAGCGGATACGGAAGAGGCTGCAAGGCGCACGGCCATCATACAGGGCTTCTACCCGGCAGCAGTGCTTCGCGACCATGTGCAGGACATGGATGGCAGGCCCCATGACCTCATCATCATGGAGATGATGGTTACGGAGACTCTGCCAGGACCGCTAGACATCTACTAGCGTCGGCCACAAAAGCTGGGGTCGGGCTTTCATCCATAGCTGCAAGAGCCCGATCCGACATTCCAAGAATGCTGGATATCCTGTGTTAGGTGGGAACGTACCATGACTGTCTTTAAAATGACCGCATATCCTAAAGAGGTCGAAGTTCCCAACAAGCGCACCTTTATCATCAGACCAATGCGTGCTGAAGACGATGGCGCCCTGTTGGACTTTTTCCTACGAATCCCTGAAGACGAGCGCTTCTACCTTAAAGAGGACGTGACATCCCCAGGAGTGATTCGTCAGTGGGTCGAGAACCTGAACTACTCCAGGGCCCTGCCCTTGCTGGCCTTCGTTGGCGATCGTATTGTCGCTGACGGGACCCTGCACAGACGACGGGCCGGAGCGACCAAGCACAGGGGAGAGATCCGGGTGGTGGTGGATCCCGAGTTCAGAAACATGGGCGTCGGCACGGAGCTGATGAGAGAGTTGATTGACATAGCTCGGGACTCGGACCTGGAGCGCATTACCCTGGAACTGGTGGCGCAGGAACAGGAATCCGCATTGCTAACGGCAGAGGCGTTGGGCTTTGTGAGGCTGGCCACCGTGCCCAATTACTATAGGGACGCCAATGGCAAACCACACGACATGCTCATGATGGAACTTCCACTTGGTAAGTGGCAAGAATGGTGGGACTTCTAATGCGATACGAAAAAATACTGGTACCGCTAGACGGCTCAAGGCAAGCCGAGTACATCCTGCCTCAACTGGAGGCGATGGTTAAGGCGTTCGACGCAGACGTAACTTTGTTACACGTGGTGGCTGATAAGCACACCAACGGACCGGAGCCCACGCGATCGCAAAAGGACGCTGGCACTGACATCACCGGGTATATGGAACACATTGCGGAAGCGCTTAGAGGGAAAAAGGTCCGTTGCGAGTGGCAACTAACTCACGGCGATCCTGCGGAGGAGATCGCCAAATTCGCGGCGACGGATATGGCAGACCTGATAATCATGACGACGCATGGCCAAGGCACTACAAAGAAGGTCAGAACCGGCAGCGTAGCGATGGAGATTATCTCGTCTAACCAAATACCCGTCATGCTGGTGCGGCCCCCGATATCGATTCTGGATCGATAGGCCGAACCGATACGGCGACCTGAAGGCTACCCAGAGAGGGGCCTGCGAGCATCTAGAATCACGAACAGGGGAGGTCATCATGGACGTTAACATCGTACTCCAGAGATACCCATTCGACGTCAAGTTGGAGGACGGTTCGGAATTCACCATCCGGCCGCTGGCGAAGGAAGACAAAATCAGGCTGGCGAGGTTCTTCCAGACTGTTTCTGAAGAGGACCGATTCTACCTCAAGGAAAACGTAACGGCGCCAGAGATAATTCACGGGTGGATCGACAACATGAACTACGAGCGGGCCGTACCTATTCTGGCCATTGTAGACGGAAATATTGTTGCCGACGCCACCCTGCACAGAAGCCGAACTCCTGCCAGAATGCACGTAGGGGAGCTTCGAGTTGTCGTTCATCCGAACTACCGGGGTGTAGGTTTAGGAGCCCGCCTGATTCAAGAGCTGATTGATCTCGGCAGGGCTTTGGAATTGGAGATACTCTTCTTCGAGTTGGTGGACAGGCGGGAAATGGGCGCTATCCACGCTGCGGCCACAGCAGGATTCGAGGAAGTGGCCGTTCTCAGAAATCGTGTTAAGGACGTTTACGGCAGCCTGCAAGACCTGGTTATAATGGAAAGGTCCCTGGAGAGCGAAATGGCGTACGGTCACTTCTGAGGCAAATAGATGTTCAACAGGCGCGATGCACCGGTTGCGGGAGTCGACACCAGTCTTAAACGAGAACTTGGGCTGTTCGAGCTTACCGCAACCGGTGTTGGCGTTATCCTGGGCGCCGGCATATACGTCATCATCGGCAAGGCAGCAGGCCTGGCAGGCAGCGCGATCTGGATTCCCTTCCTACTGGGTGCGCTGGCCGCCTCTCTTACAGGCCTTAGCTACGCCGAACTATCCTCCATGTTTCCCAAATCTGCCGCATCCTTCGAATTCACCCGCCGGGCCTTTGGGCTCCGCGTGGCCTTCGTCGTTGGTTGGCTTATGCTACTCTCACACATCATATCGTCTGCCGCAGTAGCGCTGGGCTTCGGCGGATACCTCTCCTCATTCATAGGATTCCCCATTGTGCCGATGGCTGTTGGGCTCATCGTGGTGAGTTCCTTCGTGCTTATAATGGGCATTAAGCAGACGGTATGGATAGGAGTCCTGTTCACGGCCTTCGAGATTGGCGGACTGCTGCTGGTAATCTTCGTATCCACCAGGTTCATTGGCACCGTGAGCTACCTGGAAATGCCGGAGGGCATTTTCGGACTCTTCAAAGCCACCACGCTGCTGTTCTTCGCTTATCTGGGCTTTGAGCAGGTTGCCAACCTTGGCGAAGAGGTACGCAACGCCAAAAAGACAGTTCCAATGGCCATATTGCTGGCCATCGGAATAACGTCTGCCTTCTACATTGCGATTTCGGTAGCCAGCGTCAGCGCGTTGGACTGGCGTGAGTTGAGCCAGTCCGACGCTCCGTTGGCCGACGTCGTGCAGGCTGCCACCGGTGCCAAGACGTCGTTCGTCATCGGAATCATTGCGCTTTTTGCAACAGCCAACACAGTGCTGTTCCTGCTGCTGACGTCTACGAGAACCATGTACGGAATGTCCAACTCCAACACGCTGCCAAAGCTGCTGGCCATAGTCCATCCACGCAGGAAGACGCCCTGGGTGGCGACGCTAGTGGCTGCTGTTGTAGCGTCCTCATTCGCTCTGCTCGGCGATATCGCGGTGGTTGCCCAGCTCTCGAACTTCGCCGTGCTGGTGGCCTTCGTCATGGTAAACGCATCGCTCATATGGCTACGGCGGACCAAGCCGGAAATCGAGAGAGGCTTCCGCGCTCCCCTTAACGTGGGGAACCTACCGATTACGGCGGTGCTAGGCATAGGCTTCTCACTGTCCATGCTGGCTAACGTCGCCATTGCAGCACTGCTGGTGGGCCTGGTAGTGGCCGCTGCCGGAATACTGCTGCCCCTTGTGCTTCCGGACTTCGGCAAGGACCCTGAAGACGTCGGCGGGACCAAAGTGGGCATTGCAGCGGAGGCGACAACTGGCCCTGCCAAATACGACGCATAATCACGATTTCCTCATACTGCGAGGTCTCTGCCTCACGCGTTCTTCACACTGACACTGATTAAATGCCAGTGTAGGAACAAATAAGGCACTCCGAAGCTATTTCCAGGCTTTGGGAAAGGAGTCGATCATGGAAGCAATGACTCTGGTACGCGAAAAACCCGACACGCGAATCACTACCACCAAGCGTGTAAACCGGATATATCTCGGCAGCTACATGCCCTTTGCGGGGGTCAAATACTACGGCATTTTCACGGACCGCGACATCATAGAAGGCCGCACAGACATTGGACCCGTAGGGTGGCATTCCAAGGCACCTGCCCCTGACGACGAACCTGCCAAAGTACTACTAGCAGCCTGAGAGATGTTGTTATGCCTACTCTTGTTGAACGGCGCTACACTTTAGTGGACGCGCTGCTTCGTCCGGAAGCGTATCCAGATGAGCCTACGAAAGTGACTCTACTTGAGACCCACGTATCATACCTTTTCTTCGTAGACGATGTGGTGTACAAGGTTAAGAAGCCAGTGGACTACGGTTTCCTGGATTTTACCAATCTGGGAAAACGGCGCTTCTACTGCGATCGTGAAGTAGCACTCAACAGCCGAATGTCCCCGGATGTGTACATGGGCGTCGTGCCAATTCGCCAAGACGGAAACGACATACGTGTTGAAGGTCCGGGCAAGACTATTGAGTACGCCGTGAAGATGCACCGGCTGGACGCCGACAAGGCGGTGTCTGAACTGCTGAGACGTGGCTTGCTTACCAGCGGAGACGTGCGCGCAATAGCCCGAAAGGTCGCTCGATTTCACGAGACAGCCGCCACAGGCACAGAGGTAAACGATCTGGGCGATCTTTCCTCAATACGGCGAAACATTGAAGAAAACTTTGAGCAAACCGAACGGTTCATTGGTAAAACGATTACCTCTGACGAGTACGAAGACCTGGTGGAGTACAGCCGGGCCTTTATGCGCAAAAATGCAACGATGTTCCGACTGCGCACACGCCAAGGTCGAATCAGAGACGGCCACGGTGACCTCCACGCATCCAACATTTTTTTGGGTGGAGAGCCAGAGGCCATGCCAAAAGACGGCCTTGGGGCAGTGGCGGACGCCGAACGAGAGGGCCTGCTAAGGATTGAGCCCGTCAGTATATTGCCCGAAAAAATCCACATCATAGACTGCATAGAGTTCAACGACCGGTTCCGCTGCGCAGACGTTGCCGAAGATATAGCATTCCTGGCCATGGACCTGGACTATTTCGGCCGACCCGACCTTTCTCGCGAATTCGTGGAGGCCTACGTAGAGGCGTCGGGAGACACCGGTGTTATGGCGTTGATGGATTTCTTCAAGACGTACAGGGCCTACGTTCGTGGGAAGGTGACAAGTTTCCGGCTGGATAATCCCGACCTCACAAACGAAGAGAGGCTAAGCGTCGCGGGGGAGGCGGAGGCGTACTTCCGGCTGGCCCGAAGCTACGCGCTGCTGTCCGTTCCCAGGCCCGCACTGTTCATAGTGGGAGGCCTCATGGGAACGGGCAAGAGTTCCATCGCCGAGGAGTTGGCCAACCGCTGGGATCTGCATTACATTTCGTCCGACCTGACAAGGAAGCGTCTGGCGGATGTGGCCGCGACGCAACATCGGTACGAGGAGTACGGAGAGGGCATCTACTCCGCCGAGTACACACGGATGACGTACGAAGTCATGCTGGATGAGGCGCGAGGCAGGCTGGCAAGTGGTGAGCCTGTGGTGGTGGATGCGACGTTTCGCGCGGTTGAAGAACGCCAAAGATTCTCGGATGCAGCGGCATCACTGCGACTGGAGACTTTCGTAGTAGAGTGCACTGCTGCCGAGGGGGAAATCAAACGCCGCCTGGAGGCCAGAATAACGCACGCCGAAGAGACCATCTCCGACGGCAGATGGGAGCTTTACCGCAGGCAACAAGCCGACTGGGAGCCCATCACAGAGGTCCGCGCCAATCGCCTGGTGCAACTGGACACCACAGGTCCACGAAGCGAGAATCTTCGCAAGCTTGTCGGGGAGATTTTCTTCAGGGTAATGTAGGGGTTAGGCGGTTACGTACCTATTAACACCTGCCAACAAGCGATAGCATGTTTCCAAGGTCGGCGTCGCTATGCCCAATTTCCCTGCCTCTTTAAGAGCATACCCCAATGTCTCCTCTACCTCAATACGACGTCCGCGCTCCAAGTCCTGAAGGGTCGATAACTTGTGGGTTGGAGCGACTGATTCAAAATACCGGCCCATGGCCTGGATCTGCTCTACCGTCTCGTCAAACGGCACAGAACAAAGAGTTTTTGCCGGCAAGGGCGGGATATCCTCAAGAACGATACCCAGTTTTTCCGGGATGCGAGCAATCTCCCGCAGTAAACCTGCCATTAAGTGAGAGTGATCAGGGTCGGAAAGAAATTTGTACGTTTCCAAACGGGTGAGTGCTGACATAGCTACAATGGCCATCCAGGGCACAAACTTGGACCATTCCATGCTGACTATGTGGTCGCTGACTTGCGCTCCGACCCCAGATTTTACTAACGCATCAACTATCTCATGGACGCGCTGAGTCTTCTCTCCCAGGAGTTCCCCGATATATATACTCTCATTTATTGTGAATTCTACTTCTCCGTTAGGCCGTAGCTCCCCGCTTGCAGCGGTCGCAACCCCTAGGGTGGCCTGCTGGCCAAATACCTCAGAAATCTGCTCATCCTTCATCACTCCGTTTTGAACAGACAGCACGCTCCGCGCGTTGACGTGCGCAACGCTGGCTAATGCTTCATCCATGTCATATGTCTTGACCGTAATGATGAGAACATCGACATCCGTTAGCAGCATGGGATCGGTAACAACAGTGCAGGGGACATTGATGTCGGATAGACCGGTGATGGTGAATCCGTGTCCCTTCAGGTGTGCGGCGCGGCTCCCACGAGCGATTACCTGAACATCATACCCAGCCTTGATCAGATGCGCAGCTATGATAGAGCCCAGTGCTCCAACTCCCAGAACAGCGAATTTCACAGGAAATTACTCCTCATTAAGTCCGTTGGTAAAAACCTATCAGATTGCCGTCGGTTCAAATCAACTGCTAACTCTGCTCCATTCCCATTTTCAGTATCCTGTCCCACTGCTTCTTCGTAACCGACTGGATGGACAGGCGGGAGTTGTTGACCAGCACCATGTCCTCCAAGCCTTTGGTGTTCCTGATCTCCTGAAGGGTTACGGGGCGCTTGAGTTCGATGCCTGCCTTGATGTCCACCATGTACCAGATGGGAGCGTCCGGCGTGCTCTTTGGGTCAGGGTGCTCCGAGTCCGGGTCCCAGGCCGTGTCGTCGGGGTAGCCCTCCTGAACGACCACAGCTGTGCCGACTATGGCATTGGGCTTGGCGTTGGAGTGGTAGAACAGCACACCGTCGCCGATCTTCATCTCATCTCGCATGTAGTTCCGCCCGGTGTAGCTGCGAACGCCGTCCCACTCTGCCGTCTGGTCTTCCTCTTTCTGAAGGTGGGAGTATGAATAGGCGCCGGGCTCCGACTTCATAAGCCAATATCGTTTTGCTGCCATAGTGTTCCTTATTCACATTTATTTAGGGTTTGGAGTCCCTATCATGAGTCTGATTATAACGAACCTACGGAAGGGATAATAACAAGCTGCCGCTTCAACCATAAAGGAGGGCCGGCAGAGCGGTTGATGGTAATGTAATAAGGGGGAAATCTCAAGGCATGTTGTTAAATTCAACAAACGTCCGCACCATGACCTTGTATAGTAGCCCACCATGGCATTTATGCCTGATAAATATACACGGAGGCAAAAGGTGGCCAAATTCGCCGTAGAATCCCGAATCGATGTCCCCAAGGCCCGGGTGTGGGAGGTGTTATCCAACCTGGGGAGTATATACAAGTGGAACCCTGGCGTTACCAGTTCCCATTCAACGTCGGAGTCCGGCAGCGGCGAGGGCGCGACTCGCCACTGTGACATCAGCAACGGCCCCATTAAGGGCTACCTTGAAGAGCGCGCTCTTGACTGGCGCGAGGGCGAAGGCTTCAAGATTGACATTTATGATACAAACCTCCCTCTCAAAAGCAACGTGGTGGAGTTCTCGGTGAGGGCCGACGGCGAAAGCACGGTAGTTACTGTTTCGCCGGAATATACGATCAAGTTCGGCATTGTGGGAAAGCTTATGGACGCTCTGATGATGCGGCGGCAGATGAGGAAGGGCATGGAGGGGCTATTGGCGGGCCTAAAATACCACGTCGAAACGGGCAACGAGGTGGGGAATAAGGTTCCGGCGGTGTAAGGCGCAAAGGTCTCGTAATATCCCTCGACTGTCATTTACTGTAAAATCCAACAGAACCTACGAATTGACGGAAGTTTAACGCACTCGTACGCCAGATGAGAATACGTGGGTACATTTGACAGCCTCAGACGTCGATGCAGCAAATAAAATATACACTCCCGGGGAGTTCCTTGGATTCGAGCCGGGTGAGGACCGTCGATTAGCCGACTGGCCTCAGATCGTCGACTACTTCCACATGCTGGGCCGCCTGTCGGACAGGGTCATCACCGAGGACGTCGGCAAGACCACCGAAGGCAATCCTTTCCTCATAGCCACCATCTCCTCCCCCGATAACCTGGCGAATCTCGAAATGTACCGCGCCATCCAGAAGAGGCTGGCCGACCCACGGACTATCGGGGATGACGCCGAGGCCGACCGATTCATCTCGCAGGGCAAGGCCATTGTCGCCGTTACGTGCAGCATACACGCCACGGAGGTGGGCGCGACCCAGATGTCGCCACTGCTGGCGCACCACCTGGCCACCAGCGACGACGAAGAAGTGCGACGCATCCTGGATGAAGTAATACTGCTGCTAATCCCCTCCCTCAATCCCGATGGTCTGATATCCGTCAAGAAGTGGTACGACAGCACAATCGGCACGTCCTACGAAGGGGTCATGCCGCCGTTCCTCTACCACAAGTACACGGGCCACGACAATAATCGGGACTGGTTCATGTTCACGCAGGCGGAGACCAGGCTGGTCCTGAAGCACTGCCTAAACGCCTGGCACCCGCAGATTCTTTACGACCTTCACCAGACGCGGTCGACCGGTATGCGCATGATTTTGCCTCCCTTCGTGGACCCTGTCGGGCCTAACGTTGATCCTATATTGCAGAGCGAACTGGCCATGCTGGGCTCCTCAATCGCCTCCGAGCTTACGGCTCAGGGCAAGGCTGGCGTTGCCATTAACGTCGTGTACGACGCTTACAGCCCCAATCGAACTTATCAGCATTACCACGGTGGCATACGCCTTCTGTCAGAGGCTGCCAGCGTCAAAATTGCATCGCCGATAGAGCTTCAAAGTAATCAAATCAGTTCGGACCGAGGAGAGTCACCATCCGCGAAGTCTTGGAACCATCCCATGCCGTGGAATGCAGGCACCTGGCGGCTTCGAGACATCGTGGACTACGACTTCGCGGCGGTGATGGCATGCCTGAATAACGCCGCCCGAAACAGAGACACCTGGTTGCGGAACTTCTACAGGGTAGGCAGAGCGGCCATGGCTGCCAATGGAAGCCCTTTCGCATTCCTAATACCGGAAAAGCAGCGGGATGCCCACGCGGCTTCGGAGTTACTCAACGTTATGAAGATGGGCCTGGTGGAGATTCAGGAGGCCGTACAGCCATTTCAGGCGGACGGCATCACATACTCTCCAGGCACCAAGGTTATTCTGACCTCGCAACCGTATGGAGCCTTTGCCAAGACTCTTCTGGGCCCACACATTTACCCGGATTCGCGGGCTGAGTCTGACGGCTCTCCCATAACGCCGTACGACGTTACCGCTCACTGCTTGCCTATCAAGATGGGCGTGGACGTCTACGAGGCGAAGTCACCGTTTATTGCGGAGTTGAAAAGACTGGGGAGTGTTCAGCCGCCCAAAGGCCGCGTGCTGGTGAACGGCCACGACAAGGTGGAGGCCTACCTCCTTCGGCCAGAGACAAACGCCAGCTTCCGAGCAATCAATCGCATACTGGAAACCGGCGCCAAGGTTTCGTGGGCCAGAGAGCCCATCCGCATGAATGGCAGCCACTTTCCGCCGGGCACCTTCGTGGTTCATGGCGGCAACGGTATGAGCAAACTCGCGGAGTCCATAGCAGCCGAAGAGTCGTTGGACCTCACGGCAGCGCCGGAGGTTCCATACATGGTCGCGTTCGGTCTATCCATGCCTCGAATTGGTCTGTACAGGAGCTACGTGCCTGCCGTGGAAGAGGGCTGGACCCGATACATATTAGACGACTACGAATTTGGCTACCAGTCGATCAACGACAGCGATATTCAGCAGGGCGACCTCCACCAGCGGTTCGATGCAATAGTGCTGCCCCATCAGCACACCCGCCAAATGCACCAAGGCCATAGCGCTAGCTACTACCACCCGGACTACACAGGGGGGTTGGGAGATAAGGGCGCGGAGAAGCTGAAGACATTCGTAGAGGAGGGCGGTACACTAGTCACGTGGGATAGTTCCTCCAGATACGCAATCAGGCACCTGGAGTTGCCCATTAAAAACATGCTGGCTGGCTTCTCCCGCAGCGAGTTCTTCGCGCCGGGCACTCTGGTGCGCATGCTTCTTGATACCAACCACCCCCTGGCATACGGCATGCCGGACAGGGCTGCGGCAATGTTCTTCAATGGCCCGGCCTTCGACGTGAGTGAGGGTAGGGTGGTCGGCAAGTATCCCCTCAGAAATCCGTTGTTAAGCGGCTTGCTCATCGGCCCGGAGAAGCTTTACGGTCGCACGGCTCTGGCCACAGTGCCCCTGGGCAAAGGCCAGGTTGTTCTCATGAGTTTCAGGGTCCACTTCCGGGCGCAGGTCCGCAACACATACAAGATACTGTTCAACTCGCTGTACCACAGCGCGGTAGCTCCAGAGTAACAGCTTTTCAATATTCAACGAAGCTCACTCCAATTATTTTCACATTTCGGTGGCTGGTTGCCCTTTTCGATTCGCCCCATTAAAGTAGCCCCATTATCTGGCCTAACATCATTTACGCAGTCCATTACTCAGGAGGTTTCCGATGCCGTCTTCACTGGTTCGAGGCAAGTACGTAGTTTGCAAGGTCAACGACGATAGCAGCAGTCATGTCATTGAGGACGGGGCAGTATACCAGCGGGACGGGGAGATACTGGACATTGGGTCCTACGCCGACCTCAAGGCTAGGCACAACGCCGATGAGGAGATAGGTTCGTCCAACTTCGCCGTCATCCCTGGCCTGATCAACGCCCACCACCACGTTGGCCTGACGCCGTTTCAACTAGGCGCGCTGGACGCACCACTGGAGACCTGGATCGTCGCTCGCTGGGCCTTGCGGGATGTGGACCCGTACCTGGACACGCTCTACTGCGCCATGCAGATGATCGAGTCGGGCATCACCACCGTCATGCACAACCAGATGATGGCCCGCCTTCCCAACGACGAGGGCCTGTTCGATTCCAGCGCCCGCATTATCGACGCATACCAGGACTCCGGCATGCGAGTGGCCTTCTCGCTATCGCACCGCGATCAGAACCATCTGGTCTACGAGGACGACGAGCGATTCTTCAATACGCTGCCCGAATCCCTGGCATCCGGCGTACGCGATTACCTGGGCGGACGACCGATCTCCATGGAAGACCACCTGTCCGTCACAGCCGAGCTTCTGGATAAGAAGCAGTCGGACCGAACCCGAGTCTTTATCAGTCCCCATAACGTGCACTGGTGCTCAGACTCCATGTTGCGGGAGATCAAGAACTTCGCCACGCGACACTCCACGGGAATTCACATACACCTGCAAGAGACGGTCTACCAGAAGATGTACGGCACCCGCAACTGGCAGAAGACCCCGCTTGCGCATCTATACGACCTTGGGTTCCTCGGGCCTGAGGTTTCCTGCGCTCACGGAGTGTGGGTGACGGAGTCGGACATGGACATCCTGGCGGAGACAGGGACGGCCATCTGTCACAACCCAAGCTCCAACCTGCGTCTGAAGAGCGGGGTAGCCCCGGTGAACCGCATGCTGGAAAAGGGCGTCACAGTGGCGCTCGGAATAGATGAGGCGGGCCTCAACGACGACAACGATATCCTGCAAGAGATGCGGGTGGCGCAGAAGGTGCACCGCGTCCCAGGCGTGACCAGCGCAAGCCCAAGCTCCCACCGCATCCTGGACATGACCACGGTGAACGGTGCCAAAGTAACCTTCTTCGGTAACGAGGTTGGCACGCTGGAAATAGGCAAGCGTGCAGATATAGTGCTGGTGGACCTGGAACGAATTCAAGAGCCCTATCTGGATCCGGGCACAAACATCGTCGACGCTCTGGTATACAGGGGCAAAGGCATCGACGTGAACACAGTCATTGTGGATGGCGAGGTGATTATGCGAGACCGAAAGATAACCCGCGTGAAAAAGGAAGAGATTTCGGCCAAGCTAAAGGAATCTCTAAGCAGACCCCTCACTGCGGGCGAGCTAAATCGTACCGGCCTCAGCAAGGAACTCCTGCCTCACATTCAGCGCTGGTTCGAAGGCTGGGAGCTGGAGGTCGGTGCGCCCCACTACCACTACAACGAGCGAGGGTGAACCTTGCTACGTCACTGCTGCTTGACGCACCGCTGGTAACATTCGATAATCGCCTCCAACGAGCATACGAAGCCATGGCTTGATCACTTCTTAACTACACCACTCATGCAAATCGGGAGGCGTTTATGACACAGCAGGCAGACGCAAAAAACATCAGGCTGATATCCCAGCACCAGCTGGACGGATTCGGCAACGGCGGCGAGGGCCTGGCCCTACAAAAGACCGCCGATGGCCGGCGCATCATGTACGTTGCACACGAGTGCGCTCCCAAGGACTTCACGGCGGTGGACGTCACCGACCCCAAGAACCCGTTCACGGTTGTGCAGACAGACCTCCCCCACAGCGACGTCCGGTCCAATTCTCTGGACCTCGTTGGCGACATACTGCTGGTGGCGTATCAGACGGTCCGGCCCGGCCTTAAACCGGCAGGCATGGGAATCTACGATGTCAGCGACCCGGCCAATCCCAAGCAGATTTCCTTCTTCGACACGTCGGGGCCACACTCACGTGGCGCGCACTGCCTGTGGTACGTTGACGGCCACTACGCCCACCTGACCACCGGCGCAGCAGACTTCGAGCCCCACAACCAGCTAGATGACCAGTTCCACATGATCGTGGACGTTAGCGATCCCGCCAATCCTCGGGAGGTCGGCCGCTGGTGGCTGCCAGGAACCCGCAAGGGCGATGCCGAGGCCCCGCCCGTAAGGCACACGCTCAAGGACACCGGCTTCCGTTTGCATAACGTCAACATCTACCCGGACCATCCTGACAGGGCTTACCTGGGGTACATAGACGGCGGAGCGATCATCCTGGACACGTCCGACTTCAGCAACATCAAGATGATCAGCCGTCTGGACTACCATCCTCCAATGCCGGGGTTCAGCCACACTATGCTGCCGCTGTTCGAACGAGGACTCGCTATTGTCAGTGATGAGGCTATTACAGAGGACCTGAGCGATCACCCCAAGCTCAGTTGGGTTTTGGACATTCGCGACGAGACCAATCCCATTATCATCAGCACGTTACCTATGCCTCCTGTAGAGGATTTTGGTCATCGGCCAGGACGCTTCGGCGCGCACAATCTTCACGAGAACCGACCTGGAGACAATTCCTGGTTCTCGGACACCATCATCGTAGGAGCCTACTTCAACGCGGGCATCCGAGTCCACGACATCACCGACCCGTTCCGACCAGAGGAGATTGCCTACTACGTACCGCCTGCGTCCGACCCAGAGAAGGGCATCAATATCAACGACGTTTTCATAGACGAGAACAGGCTGCTTTATGCCATCGACAGGTTCAAGGGCGGCCTCTACATCCTCGAAATGGATATTTAAGAACCAGGCTAGGGGATACTGCAAAGCAAAAGAGCCGGACCGCTTTCTAATTTGCGGTCCGGCTCTTGTCTTCCTAACTAGATACAGAAACTAAAGGGCCAATTTCTCCGCTAGCCCGTACTCATCCGCCAACGCCTTCAGCTTGTCCCACGTCGAGTCCTCCACGGCTATGCCTTCCTGAAGCAACCTCTTCTCCTTCAGGTGCTCCAGCTCTCCTGGATAGAAGACCTCAGAAAAGCCCTTTGCAGTCGGCGTCTCCTTGAGGTACTGGGCAAACTCGGTGACCTCTTTCTTGAAGTCTGCCAGGTCCCTGAACGCGTCCACTTTGAAGGCAGCCATGAAGCAGCCGTCGTTATGCCTTCCTGAGGGATCGTGTCCAAAACCCAGGCCGGTGAGTATGCCCGAAAATATCTCGATCATCACGGCCAGACCGTAGCCCTTGTGGCCCTCTGCGCCTCCCAACGGCAGCACCGCACCGCCGTTTCGCAGGTCGCTGGGGTCAGTAGACGGGTTGCCGTCCTTATCGATGATCCATCCTTCTGGGACTGACGTACCTCTGGCAACGGCTACGCCTAATTTGCCTGCTGCCACAGCGCTGGTGGCCATATCGATGAACATTGGCCCTTCCAGGTTACTGGGCATGGATATGCAGATTGGGTTTGTGCCCAGTCTGGCCTCGCGGCCCCCAAAAGGCACTACGCCTTTGGCAGAGCGACCCGAGTCTGCGGTCATCATGCCAATCAATCCCTCGCTGGAGGCCATGATGGGGTAGTCTGCCACACGGCCTACGTGGCTCTGCCTGAAGACAGTAGCGGCCGCAACGCCGTGTTCCTGGGCCTTTGCCATTGTTGTCTTCATTGCCCGCTCGGAAACGACGTAGCCGTAGCCCCAGTGCCCGTCAACGACAGTCGTTGTGGAGCTCTCCCTGACGACTTCGTACTCGGCTCCGGGCACGATATGACCACGCTTCACCCGGTCTATGTATGTGGGAATCTGGATTATGCCGTGGGAGTCGTGTCCCGCGAGGTTCGCACCGATTGAGTGGCGAGCTACTATAGCTGCCTCTTCTTCAGTGGCGCCCGCTCCCATTAGTAGTTGGGCTGCAATCTCTTTTAGCCTATCTGCCTGAACTGTGGGCATTGCTTCCTCCTGAATTTTGCGATTTCTGAAACGCTCCGGAAAAGTAATCGATTATTAGACCGGACAATCCTACTCGTCGTCCCAATCCATGGCCCTATCCACTGCGCGAGACCACCTTCTGCAAAGGCCGTCTCGTATTTCGTCCGTCATCTCTGGCTCGTAGCGCATGCCGGCCGACCACAGGCTTTCAATCTCCTTCTGGCTGTGCCAAAAGCCGACGGCGAGTCCAGCCAGAAAGGCCGCGCCCAAGGCTGTGGTCTCCATCACTTGAGAGCGTTCCAAGGGCATTTCCAAGATATCGGCCTGGAACTGCATCATTAGATCGTTTGCCGTGCCGCCGCCGTCCACCCGAAGCAGAGCGATATCCAATCCCGCATCGCTCTTCATGGCCTCTACAACATCGCGAACCTGATACGCCGTAGACTCCAGCGCGGCGCGGGCGAAGTGGCCTTGATTTGTGCCTCTGGTGATTCCCAGGATGGCCCCGCGAGCGTACATATCCCAGTGGGGCGCGCCCAACCCCGTAAAGGCGGGAACGATGTATAGGCCGCCATTGTCTTCTACAGACCGTGCCAGTTTCTCCACTTCAGATGCTGAATCAATCATGTGAAGCTCATCTCGCAGCCACTGTACCGTGGCTCCGGTGGAGAAGATACTCCCCTCCAGGGCATATGTCACCTTACCGTCAATGCTCCACGCAGGCGTGGTGATTAACCCGTGCTCGGAGACGGTACGCCTGTCGCCCGTGTTCATCAGCACGAACGACCCTGTGCCATAGGTGTTCTTCGTCATCCCTGGACGGAAGCAGGCCTGACCGAACAGAGCCGCATGCTGGTCGCCCGCCATGCCCGCGATTGGTATGCTCTGACCACCAAAGTAGTTTCCACTAGCGTGTCCAAATATCTCACTGGAGGAGCGTACCTCCGGCAGCACCGCCCTGGGAATGTCC
Source organism: SAR202 cluster bacterium Casp-Chloro-G4 (assembly GCA_002816705.1). Lineage (GTDB taxonomy): Bacteria > Chloroflexota > Dehalococcoidia > Lucifugimonadales > JADFKI01 > Casp-Chloro-G4. The sequence continues at coordinate 15,637 of MUCK01000034.1, read as the reverse complement.
AGCTCCGAAAGAAGGTCGTCGTCCCATTCCAGCGTGTTGATGTTGTAGAGCATGGTACGTGCGGCATTGGTAACGTCAGTGGCGTGTACCGTGCCGTTGGTCAGGTTCCAAAGCAACCAGCTATCCACGGTGCCAAAGGCCAACTCTCCGGCCTCAGCCCTGCGCTGGCCCTCCGGAATGTTGTCTAGAATCCAACGGACTTTGGTGCCGGAGAAGTACGCGTCGATTGGTAGTCCTGTCTTGTCACGAACATCTTCCTCCAGGCCTTGTGCCTTTAGCGCGTCGCAAAGAGGGGCCGTCCGGCGGCACTGCCACACAACCGCATTGGATAAAGCCGTTCCTGTACGACGGTCCCAAACAAGAGCCGTCTCTCTCTGATTAGTAATTCCGATGCCCTGTATCTGGCCAACAGAGACTTCGGTCTCCTCAAGAAGCTCCTCTACGACAGCCATACACGACCCGAAAAGCTCCTCAGGATTGTGCTCCACCCAACCAGGGTGGGGGTAAATCTGCTCGATTTCCTGGTACGTGCGCCACAGAACCTTACCACTACCATCCACCAGGATTGCCGTGGTGCCTGTAGTGCCCTGGTCCAAAGCCAATATGTATCCCGATTTTGTCAATTCCGACCTCCGGCAACATACTTAGCCACGAATCGCCGCTTGTGTCAAGGATTTGCTTGGGCGATAATGTCCTCTGCGCCGCGTTAACACGGGAGCGCATTATAGAATTTCCATCAATGGCAGGGTGAGAGATGGCAGGACGACGCATAAGGATTACAGCAGGGGATCACCTGGTAACGGCGGTCCTTAACAGCAGCTACACGTCGGACTTACTTTGGGACGCCCTGCCCATCGAGGCGTCGGGCAGCACATGGGGCGACGAGATATACTTCCGTATCCCCGTTGAGGACGAAGAGGACGACGCGCAGGAGGTGGTGGAGATGGGCGCGGTTGGCTACTGGCCCCCAGGGCAGGCACTATGCCTATTCTTCGGGCGCACCCCGGCCAGCATCGGCGACGAAATAAGACCCGCCAGCGCCGTAAACGTTCTCGGCGACATAGAGGGCGACGCAACCGTGCTGAAGGAAGTGGCTTCAGGCACGAATATCCGAGTGGAGCAGGCATAAATTGGGATTTTCAGACGAGCTAAGGCGGGCGGGCGCCGAGATGTGGGACCGCGAAAAGCAACACCCATTCGTAACCGGAATCGGCGATGGCACCCTTGAGCTGGACAAATTTCGGTACTACATGCGCCAGGACTACATCTTTCTGATCGACTTTTGCCGTGCCATATCCCTTGCCGTGGCCAAGGCCAAGGAAGTGGAAGACATGGGCTGGTTCGCCCAGTTGCTGCACGAGACCTTGAACAAGGAGATGGCGCTGCACATTAGCTTCTGCAAAGACTTCGGTATTACCGAGGCAGAGCTACGGTCTACGGAGCCATCCCCAACCACGCTAGCGTACACCCGCCATCTGCTGCAGACCGGCTATTCCGCCGACATCGGAGCAATCGCCACTTCTATGCTGCCGTGCTCCTGGGGCTACTCGGAGATTGGCCAGATGCTGTCGGGCAGGGGCGCGCCTGAAGGCCAACCGCTCTACGGACGCTGGATTGAAATGTACAACGCGCCTGAGTTCGCCGAGCTTGCAGACTGGCTACGCTCTTTTATAGACCGCACAGCAGAAAGCTGCGGGGCAGCGGAGTTGAAACGCATGGAGCAGGTATTTATCGCGAGTAGCCAGTACGAGTATATGTTTTGGGAAGCCGCATATCGCATGGAGCAGTGGCCCATTTAGGCCTCCGAAATAATTAAGGCCCTGGTCAATGCCAGGGCCTTATCTGCTGAATATCTTATTAGCCTAACGGGGTATTTATCTTTCGATCCCGATCGCTAATTCACGCGATTCATCGGGCGTAACCATGATCTTGTACATGCACCCGCCGGCGCCATCTCGAATACTTTCCATTCTGGAAATGTCGACACCGAGCATAGTCGCTATCAGATGGAAGTCGTACGAACACACGGAGGGGTTCTTCATGGCAACAGAACGGAACGGGCAGTTCATGAGCCTCAACTCAATCACATCGTCGCTCTTCGTCAAAATAGGGGAGAAATCTTGGCTCTCCAGAACTTTGAACAATGATTTGGCTCGTTGCTCCAGACTCTGACCCTCGAGCGAAACGTTCTCCGATGCTGTCTGTTGGGAGAGCCCCGTAAAAACCTGGTGAAGAATTTGGGGGCCATCGAGCCCCTGAGTATCCTCGGGAGTCAGCTTGCCGATCTGGTCCACAACCCTCGTTAACAGCCTGTCGTAATCCTTGGGAAGCGACTCCTGTCCATCCTCAGTCAGATAGAAGGAATATTCCGGCCGACCCGTCTTTTTTCGGACCTCTTCGAATCCAACTAGCCTGTCCCTTTGAAGAATGTCCAAGTGCCTTCGAATAGTGGCCGGGGCAAGACCTATGCTCGTGGCCAGGCCATCAACGGTCTTATGCCCATTTGCCTGCAATAGCTGAAGAATTCGCAGCCTTGTCCCTTCCATACCACTCCAATCAAGCGATTCTTACGTTTCGCCCTGATTATAGCTTCGTTAGTGGGGGCTGTCAAATTAACATAGCTAAATGTGCAATATAAAAGATAAGGCATTTATCAGTCTATTACCTGCTAAACAAGCCTTCGACCAAGATCCAGGAGGACGAAAGAGGGTTAATCGCAGGATTTCGATTGCCATACATTAATAGCCAATAATAATTAAAATCAGGCAATAAAAACGACGAATATGAGTAATTTAAGGTGGTTCGCTTAAACGAAACTAACGGGGATTTGATCCTGCTAAATTACCAGTCAAGGGACCGTCAATATGGAAAAGCCTGAACAGCCTATCGAAAGAGGTCCTTTGAACGGTCTCGGATCATAGGCTTTATGCCGTTTGTAGAATTTGTGCCGTACTCGTAGCCCCGGACGATGGCAACCGGAACGTTAATTGATTTGGCAGTCACCATTTCGGCGGCAGCGGCTAACTCGTCGGCCACGGCGATGGTGGTCACTTTCAACTCTCTGTCGTTGGCGTCCAGCGTTCCACGGTAGTCTTTCATCGGCTCCACTCCCGCGACGCCTATGGCAAAGTTGCTGTGCCCCTCGCGCCAAGCCCTCCCGAATGTATCTGAGACCACAACGCCGATCTGTGCGCCACCTATCAGGTCACCAATCGCATTACGTATGCCCTGAGCCGACTTATCGGAGTCGACGGGCAACAGGCAAACCACGTCCTCGCCCGGCACATTAGATGAGTCTATCCCGGCGTTGGCGCAAACGAACCCGTGTTTCGTTTCCGTTATTATCACGCCCCTGTCCACGTCCATCCTGACAATGGAACGACTCTCCAGAAGCACCAGTTCCACCAGACGGGCGTCCTTGCCCGTGTCCGCGGCTAATTGCTTTGCATAATCAGAAGGCGTTACGTCGTTGAGATTCACAAGGCGACCTTCAGACTTAGATACAACCTTCTGCGTCACAACCAGTATGTCGCCGTTCGCCAGCGGCGTACCCTGGTCCCGCGCCGCCTCAAAGATCGCAAGCGAAAGGTTATCGCCTTCTTTAATCTCCGGCATCCCGGTTACACCTATGATTTCTATACGAGGAAATACGCTCATATTAGGCTCATCTGTTAGAACTTTGGCTGCCCGAATCGGCATTAGGAAATACAGTATACGCAGTATGGCCTCAGGCGCACAATTGCCGCCGGCAACAGGCCAACGTGCTATACTCATTCCGGATTTTTCAAGCCCTTGAACAAGTACGGAGACTGCCATGACCTCTGCTATAACCGCATTACGAAGCCTGCTTTTCGTTCCAGGCAATCAGCCCAACATGATGGAAAAGGCCATGGCCCTGAGGCCCGACGCCTTCATTCCAGACCTGGAAGATTCCGTCCCAGATGATGAGAAGACCAACGCCCGAGAGGTGACGGCCGCGCACATCGCCAGCCTAGCTGCGGGCGGCACAAAGGTCATTCCCAGGGTTAACTCGATGGATACCGGCATTATGGAAAAGGACCTGGCTGCCTTAGTCGGTCCGGACATCTTCGGCGTATCTATAGGGAAAATTTACACCGCAGACGACATCCAGAAAATCTCCAGCATTCTGTCCGACTTGGAACGCAAAGCAGGCCTGCAGGACGGTCACGTCCGACTGGTGCCGTGGATCGAAACGGCAATGGCCGTCTCCCACGCCTACGAGGTCAGCGCGGCGTCTCCAAGAATTATCGCTGTCGCCTTCGGCGCGGAAGATTACACCAACGACATGGGCATAGAGCGCACAGAAGGGGAGCAGGAGACTGTGTACGCCAGGAGCGCCATAGGCGTAGCGGCAAGGGCTGCAGGTGTGCTGGCTCTGGATACTCCGTTTTTCAGCTTTCGAGACCCAGACGGCCTGCGGTCAAACGCCCAGGACGCAAAGAAATTCGGCTTCAAAGGGAAGTTCGCAATCCACCCTGCCCAAATCGACATCATCAACGAGACCTTCTCGCCTTCGCAGGCAGAGGTCGAGCATGCGCAAAGAGTCATCGCCGCCTTTGAGGAGGCAGAGCGCATCGGCAGAGGCTCCACGTCGCTGGACGGCAAGGTTGTTGACGTTCCAGTGGTCAAGCGCGCCCAGGCCCTGCTGGAGCTAGCAGAGGCTATGCAAAACATTGCCGGTCCGGGTAATTAACGTTGTCACACGACAAGATGCAACTAGAGGGGCTTAAGTTTTACGGCTACCACGGAGTCCACGAGGCTGAGCAGCAGTTGGGCCAGAGGTTTATTGTCGACCTGGAAATGGAGCTAGACCTTAGGCCTGCAGGCCTGTCTGACGATCCTAGCGACACAGTAAATTACTCACTGGTCTACCAGGAAATCAGGAAGATATTGGAAGGGCCACCAAGAAAACTACTGGAGAACATAGCTGAATCTATCGCCACATGCGTGCTAGAGAACTTCGATGTGGAGTCGGTACGGGTAAAGGTCATGAAACCCGAGGTCCCGGTTAAGGGCAGCATACTATCCCACGCCAGCGTCGAGATTTTCCGCGAAAAATAGTTTTGGATAGTCAGGCACGGCGGGATATGTCATAGAAACAGGGGCCAAATTCCTGCCATATCTCCTGGTACATAGGCGCCAAGACAAGATTGTCAGTCCTTGATCTGCGAGATATACCTCTCTGCCGACCGGAGGACGGACTCCTTACCTCCGCTCATTACGTTCCGACCCCACCAGCCGCCGTAGATACGATCAAAGTCGTAAGGCTCAACGGCATCCACAATTTTTTTGATCTCCGACTCCGGTAGGGGAATGAGGTTGGGATAGCTGCGCATGAAGCTAACGTAACGCCTGTCCGGCACCACCGTAATGCTGTCACCAACGAACAGCGCGCCTTTGCCCTCTGCCCCTTGCGCCCAATGCAACACAGCGCTGCCCTCGAAATGGCCGCCGCACTGAATCAGCGTTACTCCCGGCACAAGCTCTGTAGGCTCGCCGCCCCAGTAACGTATGGCCGGGTCCGGACGCATAACATAGTCGCGGTCTGCTTCGGGTATGTAAATGGGAGCGTTGTCAAAGGCGTGGCTCCATGTCACCATGCTGTCGTAGAAGTGAGGGTGGGAGAAGCATATGGCTTGAATGCCTCCCAATGCCTTGACGGCTTCTATCGCTGCATCGTCCAGTAAGCTAACACAATCGTAAAGAACGTTGCCTCCAGGGGTCTGCACCAGCAACGCCCGCTGACCTATCGTGAAGCTAGGGCTGATGCCAATGCCAGTAAGCCCCGGCTCCTCTTCACGAATGTCGTTGCTGTAACCTTCCACCCTGAGTTCAGCCATTGTTGTCCAACGCTGCCCCTCCCAGCCCACGTACTGGCGAGGGTCGTCGCAAATAGGACAATTAAGAGGAGGGCTGTCGCTCTCCGTATACTCCACGCCACAGGTTCTACATATGTAATTTTCCAATGGAATCTCCTACGTTTGTATCAGAGGCAGGTGTGCTGATATCATCGGTTTTCGCCGTTTAAGATAGCATTATTTCTTCCCGAATGTGGTTGCAACCAAACTTAACCTATGCCAAACTTGGTGCAATCGTCGAGCACATCCATACAGGCTCGGCGATCAGTCAGTTTTGAACCATTCAATTAAGTTACATCGCTCGTACTTACGACAAACGGGATGAGATACCACAATAGCATCTGCATAAGGAGACCCAGGCATGTCCACAACCACCAAACCCCAAAATATCGGAGACCTGCGGGAGAGCGGATACGAAGTCCTCAGTGTAAAGCAGGAGATCCGCAAGAATTTAATAAAGAATATAAAGTCGGGCCAGAATCTATTCCCAGGCATCATTGGTTTTGATGAATCCGTTTTGCCTCAGATGGAAAATGCCATTCTGGCAGGCCAGGACATTATTTTGCTGGGCGAGCGCGGTCAAGCTAAGTCACGAATAATCCGAAGTCTGGTGTCGCTGCTGGACGACGAGATCCCGGTTATGGAAGGGTGTGAGCTTAACGACGACCCATTCAAGCCAATCTGCCTGCATTGCAAGAACAAGATCGCGGCGGAAGGGGATAGGGCCAAGATATCCTGGCTCCCCAGAGAGATGAGGTACGCCGAAAAGCTTGCGACTCCCGACATTACTGTCGCGGACCTCATTGGTGAAATCGACCCGATAAAGGTCGCGGAAGGACGTTATCTCTCTGACGAACTGACCATCCACTATGGACTGATCCCTCGAACCAATCGCGGCATATTCTGCATGAACGAACTGCCTGACCTGTCAGAGCGAATACAGGTCAGCCTGTTCAACCTGATGCAGGAGAGGGACATCCAGATCAAGGGCTATCGCATTATGTTGCCCCTGGACGTTTTCCTTGTGTCCAGCGCCAACCCGGAGGACTACACCAACCGAGGCCGAATAATCACGCCGCTTAAAGACCGCTACGGCGCGCAGATCCGAACACATTACCCAAAAACCACGGCTCAGGAAATGGGTATCGTAGAGCAGGAGTACACAAGGTTTGACGATACGTCGGAGCAGGTGACTGTACCGGACTACATGAAGGAATTGGTGGCAGAGATCACAGCCCTTGCCCGACGCAGCCCGGACGTAAACCAGCGCTCGGGCGTAAGTCTGCGCGTTTCAATCGCAAACTACGAGACGGTCCTTAGCTCTGCCTTCAAGCGCAGCCTCAAGCACAAGGAGAAGGCGGCGCCCAGAGTCAGCGATTTGCCGGCCATCGTGGCTTCTACGCTTGGAAAGTTGGAGATGGAAAGCGTGGAAGAGGGCCGCGAGTTCAAGGTCGTGGAAGAGTTGACCAAGAAGGCCGTGCTCAACACCTTCGGGCGTCATTTCAAGCCAAGGGATTTCGAAGATCTGGTTGCGAAATTCGAGGAGGGCTTTACGCTTGAGACTGGCAGCGACATACCTTCATCAGATTACGTGAAGAATTTGCCTCAGATCGGCGAGGCGTCCAAGCTCATCAAGCGTATCGAACCTTCGGAGGATCCGGCGGCCATCGCCTCTGCTATGGAATTCATCCTTGAGGGCCTGCACCTGAACCGCCGAATTAATCGCGACCAGTCCGGCGGTCACATGATTTACACGGCATAGAACACATTCCTATTGGTTCAGATGCTACGGGCCTCGTTAAATAACGAGGCCCGTAGTTTATTGTCTGGACACAGGAATCAAATTACGCAGGCCATCAAGCCATTCACTTTCATTGACGCTATTCACAACCGCTAGCTACAATGATGAAATCATCTTCATGAAAAATCCCTTGGCGTAGGTTCAAACGGCATGACACAGACCAGCCCCCGACGAGAAATCCCCAAAGCGTACGACGCCAAGGCCGTGGAAGAGCGCATCTACCAGTTCTGGACGGATGGCGGCTACTTCACCCCGGAGATCGACAAGACAAAGCAGCCCTTCACTGTGATTATGCCGCCTCCCAACGTGACGGGCGAGCTCCACATGGGCCATGCTCTAACTACAGCGCTGGAAGACCTGATGGTTCGCTGGCACCGCATGCAGGGTGAGCCAACGCTTTTCCTGCCTGGCTCCGACCACGCAGGCATCGCCACACAGGTAGTCGTAGAGCGCACGCTGGCAGCCGACGGCATGACCCGCCATGACCTGGGGCGTGAAAAGTTCGTGGAGCGCGTCTGGCAATGGGTAGACCAGTACGGCAATCGAATCTACGAGCAGCTGCGCCGACTGGGTGCCTCCTGCGACTGGTCTCGCACCGCCTTCACGCTGAACGAGGGACCCAGCAAAGCGGTCCGCACAACGTTTGTAAATCTTTACAAGAAGGGCCTTATCTACAGGGGCGAGCGCATCACCAACTGGTGCCCCCGTTGTCGCACGGCCCTCTCCGACCTTGAAGTCAAGTACCAGGAAGAAAACGCCAGTCTGTACCATATACGGTACGAGCTGGAAGACGGCAGCGACTCGCTTGTCGTTGCCACCACGCGCCCGGAAACGCTCCTCGGCGACACGGCTGTCGCGGTAAATCCTGAAGACGACCGCTACAAAAAGTACATCGGTAAGAACGTGATACTGCCTGTCCTGAAACGGGCCATACCGGTGGTAGGCGACGAGGCCGTGGAATTGGAGTTTGGAACCGGCGCGCTGAAGGTGACGCCGGGGCACGACGCCGCGGACTTCGAGATTGGCCAACGCCACAGTCTGCCCATCATCAACCTTATGGAGCTAGACGGCACGTTGAACGCCGATGCTGGTCCGTACCGGGGCCAGACGATGGCTGAGGCTCGCAAGAACATTATCGAAGAGCTAGAGCGCGACGGGTTGCTGGTTGAGGTGGAGCCATACCACCACTCGGTCGGGCACTGCGATAGGTCCGATGACGTGGTGGAGCCAATCGTCACGCTGCAATGGTATGTGAGTATGGCGCCACTGGCCAAGCCCGCCAGAGACGCCGTAGCCAATGGTGACACTCAGATTATCCCAGAGCGTTTCTCCCGGGTTTATTTCAACTGGATGGACAACATACGAGACTGGTGCATTAGTCGTCAGCTCTGGTGGGGACACCGCATCCCGGTGTGGTATTGCGAAGGCTGCAATGAGATCGTCGTCGAGCATGAGGACCCCGAGTCATGCCCCAAGTGCGACTCCAAGAACCTCCGCCGTGACGAGGACGTGCTAGACACCTGGTTCAGCTCCGGCCTGTGGACCCACTCTACTTTAGGGTGGCCTGATAAGTCTGAGGACCTGGACTACTTCTACCCCACAAGCGTCTTGGAGACAGGCTACGACATACTGTTCTTCTGGGTGGCCCGCATGATGATGATGGGCATTGAGAACATGGAAAAGCCGCCGTTCCATACGGTGTACCTGCACGGCCTGGTCCTGGATCCTTCTGGCATAAAGATGAGCAAGACCAAAGGCAACGTTCTCGACCCGCTGGATCTGATCGACATGTACGGCGCGGACGCGCTACGGTTCGCTCTCACCATAGGCACATCGCCTGGCAACAACCAGCGCCTGAACGAGCAGAAGCTGGAGGCCAGTCGAAACTTCGCGAATAAGCTGTGGAACGCCTCCCGATTCGTCATGAGCTACCTGGAGCGAGAGAAGGTGGCAGACGACTGGCACCAGCCTCCCACGCCTGTACATCGCCAGGACAGGTGGATTCTTAGCCGCCTGAACCGGTTGGCTGCAGACGTGCAAAGGCAAATGGAGGATTACAACTTCGGCGAGGCTCAGCGCACGGTCCACGACTTCATGTGGCACGAGTACGCCGACTGGTACATTGAGATGGCCAAGATTCGCATGCGCAGCGATCCGGACGGCCCGTCTCCAATGCCATACTTGGCCTACGTGCTGGAAAAGATACTCCGGCTCCTGCACCCCTTCATGCCCTTCGTCACAGAGGAGATATGGCAGACGCTGCTGGAGTTCCTGCCGCCTGCTCCAGGTACTCCGAGCGCGCTCATCGTTGCCGATTACCCCAAGTCGGACCAGGCTTTGGTAGACCCAGAGGCCGAAGCAGAGGTCGATTCCGTAATCGAAATGATCAGGGCCATTCGCAACATGCGAGCCGAGTTCCGGATACAGCCTAACCAGAGCGTAGAGGCCATCGTGGAGACCCCTGAGATCGCCGACGTAGCCCGGGCAGAGGCGGACGCCATCAAGATGCTAGCCAAGGTGGACCCGCTTACGTTTGACACGAACGGGGGCTCTGACAACTCATCCAACGACAGGGTTTCCCTGGTACTGAAATCAGGGACGGTGACGATTCCTCTTGGCGGCCTAGTCGACCTGGAGAAGGAGCGCCAACGCCTGAGAGACGAGATAGAAGAGATTCAGACGAATCACGCCAGACTTTCCGGCAGACTACAGGACGAGAGCTTCACCTCCAAGGCGCCTGAGGAGGTTGTGGACAGGGAACGACTCAGGCTGGAAGGCATAGAGGAACGCCGCAGCCGCGTCGAGGAGATTCTCTCCCGACTGGGTGGCTAATTCATTGGACAAAGCCACCTCTTTAGCATCCGTCGGTAAAGACATTCGCTTTCGATGATCCGATTACGGAACCTATCTAGATTCCTCCCGCGCCTAGACCGCGACGGCAAGATAATCATCGTCGCTTCTGCCATCCGAACCCTGGACTACGGCTTCCTCAGTGTTTTCCTGGGGGTCTACCTTTCCCTATTGAACTTCACGGCGTTGCAGGCCGGCATGGTGTTCAGCGGCATCATGGCAGGCAGCGCGCTTTCCAACCTCCTGGCCAGTTGGCGAGGCGACGCCATCGGTCGAAGGCGGCTGTTGGTGGGCCTGTCGGTGCTGATGGTCATGGGAGGCCTGCTCTTTCCCTGGACTTCCTCCGTCTGGGTACTGATGCTGATCGGCCTGTTCGCCGTCACTACGTCGTCTGGCGGCGATAGGACGGCCTTCATCTCCATGGACACGGCCATTCTGGCGCAGACGTGCGAGCCATCGCAAAGGACCCTGGCATTTAGCTGGTACAACCTCGTCAGCATATTCACCAAGGCCACCGGCGCTTTGCTGGTATCCGTACCCATCCTTCTTCAAAGCTGGGCCGGGATGGAGGAGATCGCATCCTTCAAGGCCATGTTCGCCGTTTACGCCGTGTTCGCTCTATGTGGCATCGCACTCTACGGAAAACTGTCGCCCAACGTTGAGCCGCCCGCCCAATCAGTTGGGAAAAACCGCATAGGAGGAAGCAGCGCCGATAGGAAGCTCATCATCAAGATGACCGCTGTTTCGTCGTTGGACGCCTTTGGAGGCGGGTTCATAGCACGAGGCTTCATATCCTACTGGTTCGTAACCAGGTTTGGGGTGGATGTGGTTTCCGTGTCAGCCGTATTCTTCGCGGCGCAGATGCTAAACGTGGTGTCTGTGGCATTGGCGGCGCCTGTGGCTTCTCGCATCGGGCTTGTGAATACCATGGCCTGGTCCCAGGCAGTCGCCAACCTGCTATTCATTGCAATGGCATTCGCATCCAACCTGTGGATGGCCATCCTATTCTTTTTCCTGCACGAAGTCTCCAACGAGATGGACGTACCAACCCGGCAGTCATACACCATGGCCATCGTGCCGCAGGAGTCCAGAACAGCAATGGCCACGCTGAACAACCTGGGAAGGAACGCGGCGCAGGTAATAAGTCCCACAATTGGCGGATTCGTCGCACAGGTGGCCTTCTTGGGCGCGCCGTTCTTAGCAGGGGCGGGGGTAAAGCTGGTTTACAATTACATGCTTTACAGGATGTTCAAAGAGATAAAAGCACCTGAGGAGTCGGAGGAAATTGCTAGTGAGACATCCGGTGATTAACGCCTAAGATATCTTAATCACCGGATGCTTTGGCATCGCCATCTCGAGCAGGGCGTCCAGGCCCTTCTTCGTATCGCTGGCAATCTTAGCCTTGTCTGAAGTCTTTATCCTGTACTTGAAAAGCCAGTAGGTGAACTCTTTCAACTGAGTGACGGACATGACTTCCAGGCTGTCATAACTGCCCTCTTGCCTGAACTCTTCCATCAAGGCTTCCCGGGGCTCACGATAAATCTTCTCGAATACCTCATCCGAGTAATCGCCTTCATACTGGTTGCCATTACTCAGCTTACGCTTGTGGACCTCTCGCTCCACGGCCATCTGAAGGGCCTCCTCAACGACCACACCGTAATAGTAGTTAAGGTAACCTCTGCGCTTATGAACACCCAGTAGCTCTTTGACCTGCGAATCATCGAACGACGCTGGAAACCTACCCGTGAAAAGTAACTCTTCCATTTCGTCCGCAGGAATGAACTCGCCAACCTCTTGGCATAGGCGCTCTGCTAACAGCAGCCAATCGAAGGCCTCTCCACCAATGAAGTAGGAAAATTGCCGGCCTCCCACAGTCTCCACGGGGACCGTCCATAACGCCATTGACTTCAGAAGGGCGACAGGCCATTCCACACCGTCATTGAGCAGCCTCCGCAGGTGCTCAATCGGATCGATATCCGCCAAGACTTCTGTGTGCTGCTCTTCTTCGAGCAGTAGGTCATGTAAGTCTTGCAAAGGCCTCAGTCCTCTCAGTCTTGTTCAACGCCAGGTATTCCAAGAACTGCCGCAACGGTAGCGTATTCAGAATATGTTTGCGCTCGCACCAGCCCCGGCGGGCAATCCCCACTCCGTAGCGAGTGTTGTTCAGGCCCTCGGTAGTATGTGCGTCCGTGCTAATTACTAGCGGCACGCCCAACTCCCGGGCCCGATACACGTGCGCATCCTTAAGGTCCATCCGCTCCGGCGAAGCGTTAATCTCCAGCGCCGTGCCGGTCTCGGCCGCCGCCTTGAATATGGCCTCGAAATCTGCCTCGATGGGCTGCCTTTCGCCGACCAGTCTGGTGGTCAGGTGACCTATGACATCCACATGAGGATTGTGCATGGCTTTGATAATGCGTTCCGTCATAATCTGAGAGTCCTGGCCCATAGCAGAATGTACCGAGGCCACAACCCAATCTAATTTTTCCAGGATATCATCGGAATAGTCTAGGGAGCCATCGGCGCGAATATCCATTTCTGTGCCGGTGAATAACCTGATGCCACCAATGCTCTGTTCCAGCTCTCTGACCAGAGCCACGTGGTTTTCCAAGCGTTCAGGACTTAGGCCATTGGCTATTCCGCGCCCAACGGAGTGGTCCGTGATCGCCAGATATTCCAGGCCACGCTCTTTAGCGGACAGGATCATGGTCTCCATTGGGTCCCGACCGTCGCTCCAGTCTGTATGGTCGTGCAGATCGCCCCTGATATCGCTTATCTCCACCAAGGTAGGAATACGATTCTCCCGCGCCGCCTGTACCTCCCAGACGCCTTGGCGTAGCTCAGGCGGGACGTAAACCATGCCCAGCCTCTGGTATATGCCTTCCTCGTCGGAGAACATCTCCAGCTCGCCCGTTTCCTTGTCAGTCAGCCCATACTCATTAAGAGACAAGCCCAAATCGTTGGCCCTATCCCTTAGTTGAATATTGTGTTGCAGATTGCCTGAGAAGTATTGAAGCAAAGCGCCGAAATGGCTGTCCTCGACTACTCGCAGGTCTATCTGGATTCCATCGCTGAGGTAAACCGACGCCTTGGTGTCGCCGTGACCCAACACGTCTGCGACGTTAGGCATGGCAACCAGCGCGTCCAACACCAACTTGGGCTCGTCGGCAGTACATAGCATGTCTATGTCGCCAACGGTCTCCTCCATGCGGCGTACGCTTCCGGCGATGGTCAGGTTGCGCACATCAGGGCACTTCTCTTTAATTGCGGCCATAACGCGCTCTGCAATTGGCATGGCCCGAGCCATCGGCATTCGTTGGCCCTTGGTCCTCTGGAACTGCAACTGCTTTGCAATATTATCGGCTGTCTTCTGACCCAAGCGGGGCAGGGAAGCCAGGCTTCCGTCCTCAATAGCCCTTTCCAGGTCAGCGACGTTGGTGACGTCCAGCTCTTGCCAGAGTCTGCGAACAGTTTTGGGACCCAACCCCGGAATCTGCATTACATCCAGGATTCCTTCCGGGAACTCAGCCTTGAGCCTGTCAAAGTAGACCAGGCCGTCGGTGGTGACCATTTCAATTATTTTTTCTGATATAGCCTTTCCTATGCCGGGTATTTCCTGAAGGTCTTGCCCTTCGCGAACCATATGATCCAACTCGGTGGGAAGACGCTCGATAGTCCGCGCAGCCTTCTGGTAGGCGCGAATGGTGAATACCTTCTCGCCTTTCATCTCCAGAAGATCGCCTATGATCTCGAATTTCTCTGCTATCTGCGCATTATTCATGGTTTTCAGATTTGCACTACGGGCCGAACTGGCTTGAATTCTCCCTAGTTGGCCGATGAGTCTGTGTTTGCGAACGATTCGTTCGGATTTTCACGGCGAGCCGCACATTTTCGAGATGGTCTGAACTGGCTGCTGTGTCATTTTGACGTCAGATATCGCTGGATTATAGCCCAGGGCCACACACTGTAGGCGTGGCTTTTATCGGCCAACGGATGAAAACCCTACGAGCCGTGGCATCTCTTATACTTCTTGCCGCTGCCGCACGGACACACGGAGTTGCGCCCAATCTTTTGAGCGCCAGACGTAACGGCCTCCCGTTTGACGCCCATCACGTTTTCCATGACGCTTTTGTTCTTGTTTGCCAAGACCCGAGGGGCAGTTCTGCGAGGCTGGTCTCCACCCTCGGACTCATCGCCCTGATGCCGAACGAGACTTCCCAAGTGATATATGGTGTACACCAGGTCCTTCTGAATTCGGGACTGTAGTACCTGGAACTCCTCGTGGCCTTTTTTCTTGTACATGACCAGTGGGTCGCGTTGGCCGAAGGCTTCCAGGCCAATGCCTTGCCGCAGGTGATCTATAGCGGTAAGGTGCTGCACCCAGCAGGAATCGACTACGCGGAGCATGACCTGACGCTCCAGGGACCGCATGTTAGCCTCGCCCATCTCATCTTCCAGAGTACCGTAAAGCATCTCTGCGTGATCCAGGGCCATGTCCTCGATCTCATCGTAGGAGTAGTCTATAAGCGCGTCGGGGTCAGATAGTTCAGGGCTCAAGGGCATCATGCCGCCTAATTCCCTAACCAGGTTATCCGTTTCCCAATTCTCTGAGACGGTGCCAACCAGGTTGGCCTGCAAGGTCTCCCGAATTGCGTCTCCGACCATCGCCTGTATGTTGGCCTTTACGTCAGCGCCGGCTATGACCTTTTCGCGCTCACCGTAGATTACATCTCGGTGGGTATTCACCACGTCGTCGTAGTCCACAAGGTGCTTGCGGATATCGAAATGGTGCGCTTCCGTCTTCACCTGTGCGTTCTCGATGGCTTTGCTTATGGCCTTGCTCTCTATGGGGGTATCGTCTTCCAGAGCCCAGTCCATGAAGCGCTTGATTGTGTCGCCACCGAACCTGCGCATCAGGTCGTCGTCCAGAGCTACGTAGAATCGCGACTCACCCGGGTCACCCTGGCGGCCCGACCTACCTCGAAGCTGGTTGTCGATGCGACGTGCTTCGTGGCGTTCGGTGCCAAGAATGAAGAGGCCGCCCATATCCAATATCTTATCGTGGTCTGCCTGCCACTCCTCCCGGGTTAGTTCCAGAGTGGCGGGATTT
>MUCK01000033.1 GCA_002816705.1 SAR202 cluster bacterium Casp-Chloro-G4 | reverse complement strand
CCGCCGCTGCCGCTACCACGCCTGCCGTTTCCGCCCGGAGGATGCGTTTGCCCAGCGTAACGGGAGTTATACCACGCTCTCTCGCCAGCTCAACCTCGTCGCTGGTGAAGCCGCCCTCAGGGCCAATGAAGATGTTCGCTGACGATATAGGCTGGCCTGAAGTCCAGCTCTTGAGAGCGGACTTCAGGCCAGATGTGGTCTCCTCTTCCCAGGGGATCAGTGACGGTCCATCAGCCTGGGCGCAGGCAACTTCGAAGTCTATCGCCTCATGCAAGACAGGTATGCGTCCTCTGCGGGACTGCTCGGCCGCCTCGGTGATGATCTTCCGCCAACGCTGATACCGGGCAGGCGTGGGACGGTTCTGGGACACCGTGCGTTGGCAGTCGATAGGCACAAAGGTCGTGATGCCTACCTCGGTGCCCTTTTGAAGCATGAACTCGAAGCGGTCGGCCTTGAGGATGCCCTGGTAAAGGGTGATGGCAATCGACGGCTCGCCTTCGCTGGGAGATTTTTGGAGAATGCTTCCGGAGGCCTGATTCTTGTCAACGGCGTCTAATTTGAGGACGTACTCCATGCCGGTGCCGTCGAGCACGATAATCTCGTCGCCAACTCTGGAGCGTAGGACGCGGCTTAGTTGACTTGCGACGTGCTCAGGCAGTGCCACAGTCTCGCCTACGATGCTTTCAGATGGTACGAAGAAGCGGTGCATAGGCTCAGGTAAGGGCGCAGACCAGCGTCACCCAATCGCCGTCGACCAGAGTGCTTTCCAGTGTGGCTCCAGCGGCAGTCAGCGCATCGATTGGTCCCTGCTTGTTCTCATCCAGTATGCCCGACGCAATAATCCTCCCACCTGGTTTGGTAGCCCGGACCAGTTCGCTGGCAATCTCAATCACGATTTTCGCCGATATGTTGGCGATGGCAATATCGTACGCATCGGCCATGACGTCGGCATGAGGCAGGCTGCCCTGTACCGGGCGAACGGTGTGTTCCAGGTTGTTGTCTCGTATATTCTGCTTGGCGACATTGACGGCAACGGAGTCGATTTCAATACCGAAGACGTGTCGCGCGCCCAGCTTGGCCGCCGCTATGGAGAGGATGCTGGAGCCGCAACCCACGTCGATAACGTCCATACCTGGCTTTACCAGTTCGTCCAACTGTTCGAGACACATCCTGGTGGTAGGGTGGTGGCCGGTACCAAAGGCCATGCCGGGGTCCAGCGTTATCACGGCCTCGTGGGGCTTCGGTGAATACTCTTTCCAACTGGGGGCCACGACGAGACGATTGGTGATGTGCAGCACGTCGAAGTGTTCCTTCCAGGCGTCCTGCCACTCCTCCTCCTCAATCTCGCGCTCCTGCAGCCCTTCGATAGGCGAAACGTGCGCTACCAGACGCACGCCCACATCGATATTGTTTCGTCGCTCGTTGGTGGAGCTGTTGATGGGCAGATATGTGGTTACGGTGACCCACTGGTCCGGCGACAGGGTTTCGCCCTCGTCTGGGTTGTAGCCGCCGCTTTGCTCCACCGCCACGCCTCCGTGGCCGTATCGATAGAAAATCTGGGACAGGGGCTCCACGAACTCTTGCGGGGTGCTGACGCTAAGCTGCAACCACTTCAAATCTATTTGGCCTCAACTGGTTCAAAAAATATGGGCGATCCGCCGAAACGGGTCGCCCATAAAGAATACCACTTATTGCCAAGATTGAATGGATAGCCTGTCTATTCGCTGACGAAGGCATCCTTGATCTTGGTAAAAATGCTTTTGTCCGGCGGGTGGTCTGCTTTGGTTTCGTCTCCGAAGCTTTCCGCCAGTTTTTGGAACAGCGCCTTCTGCTCCTCTGTTAGTTCCATGGGAGTGTTGACGAAAACGTTCACTATCTGGTCGCCGCGACGCTTGCTGCGAAGGTAGGGTACGCCTTTGGCCTTTAGCCGGAATGACTGGCCCGACTGCGTGCCGATGGGAATTTCCATCTCGGCCTCGCCTTTAAGCGTGGGGATGGTTACGGTAGCGCCCAAGGCTGCCTGGGCGATATTTAGCGGCAGGGTGTAGACGATATCGTTGCCCTCGCGCCTGAAAATCTTGTGTGGCTTGATGCGCACAACAACGTAAAGGTCGCCGGGCGGGCCACCATTGACGCCTTGTTCGCCCTCGCCACGCAGACGTACCTGGGTGCCTTCTTCTATGCCGCCTGGGATGGATACTTCCATCTTGCGGTTGCGCCTCTCGCGACCGGAGCCTCGGCACGAGGTGCAGGGATCGGTGATGATGCTTCCTTCACCGTGGCATACGTTACAGGCCACTACCTGAACGAACTGTCCGAAAACGCTCTGGTGCGCCCTTCTGACCTCGCCGGCGCCGGCGCAGTTGGAGCAGGTTGCGGGTGTGGACCCGCCTTGGCTCCTGCTGCCATTGCAGCTACTGCAAGTCTCAGTGCGCTCCAACTCTAGCTCATGCTCAACACCGAAGACTGCCTCTTCGAAATCTATGGTCATGGAGTACTGGAGATCGGACCCGCGTCGGGCTGAGTTGGGACGGCCCCTGGTGGAGCCCCCGAAGAAGGCCTCGAAGATGTCGCCGAAGCCGCCGAAATTTTCGTATCCTTCAAAGTCCCTGCCGTTGCCTGTGACCCCGGCATGGCCAAACCTGTCGTAGACGCCGCGTTTCTCGGAGTCTGACAAGACCTGGTAGGCCTCGTTAATCTCTTTAAACTTCTCTTCGGCACCCTCCCGCTTGTTGCGGTCTGGATGAAACTCCATAGCCAGCTTGCGGAAGGCCTTCTTGACGTCTTCGTCCGAGGCACCTTTGGCGACGCCTAGGACATCGTAGTAGTCTCTTTTACTTGTTGTCATATGTCGTTTATTCTTCGTATCTGGTGGCCAATTCAAGGTGGTGGAGGTGGTACCGTCCGCGCCAGCAGGCAGTCCACCTGAGTTTTAACTACGGCACACCATCATTAATTATATGGTACCTCTCGACAAGTTAACAAGCCGCTTGGCAGTTGGAATGTAGTACATATTTTTATCAATAGACTAACCAACACGGACGGCTTTTTTAGCCGCGGGGTCCTCCGTCCCAGATTATCACGTCTGCTTTTGGACGACCTCGGTACTCGCCTCTATTCTTGGCTTTGTGCAAGCATATCCAGAACGCCGAGGCCCAAAACCATTTGTCTGCCCATAATGTCCGGGTTCACGAACTCGAGAGTGTCTCTGGTGGAGTTAATCCGTGAGAGGTCGTCGCCGAATAGAAATAGGGCCGGAATTTCAGCTGCTTGGAAAGACGCGTGGTCGCTGCCGCCGCCGCCCAATCCGGGACTCGTTTTGATGAACAACCCGTTGGCGTTGGAGTACTTTACTGCCATCTCCACGAGAGATAAGTCGCCCAGCATGGCGGCCTCACCTGTACCCGTCGAGTCGAAATTCAGCATGGCGATGATTTCGGAACGCTCCGCCTCGGTCAGGTTGTCCACGTAGTGCATGCTGCCGTAGAGGCCTATCTCCTCCACGCCGAAGAAAACGAACCGTATTCTGAATGGGAACTCTTTGTCTTGCAACTCCTTTGCCATGAGTACCAGGGAAGTTACTCCTGTGCTATTGTCGTTAGCGGCCTGCGTGTCGGGCACGGTGTCGTAGTGCGCCCCAATTATCACCACACCTTCGCCTCCTCCGCCCGGTCGTTCGGCTATGACGTTCTGACTGGTACGGGTTTCTATCTCGACGAATACGCTGGCTATTATCTCGTCGCCAATTTGCAGAAAATCCAGGGCTTCCTGCAGGTCAAGTCCGTCCTCCCGCGTGATGGCCACCACTGGGATAGGGCCTGTATCCGTTAGAATGCCGCCGAATCCCCCGGGAACGTTATTGAATACGATAGCGCCGATTGCCCCTGCCTCGGCCGCCCGCGTAACCTTCTCCTGGAAGGTTATCTGGCCCCGTTCGATAAGGGCCACAGAGCCTGCAAGGCCGGTCTCGGGTATGTCCTCTTGGAACGCCTTTTTGACGAATATCACCGGGCCTGCGACGTTTCCTTCCCCGGAGTTGGACATGGGAAGTGCGCGGACTTCGCGTTGCTCAAGCATTACCCCAGGCGTGACCAGAGTAAGGGCGGGAATGGCTCTTGAGAACTGCTGAACGGTCAACTCTTGCAGGTCGGCCTGGTAGCCAAGCTCGGTCATCTCATCTCTTAGGAAATTTGCTGCGGCACGTTCTTCGTCGGTGCCGCTTTCTCTGGGACTGTACCCCTCTAGAAAGGCGACAAGGTATTCCATGCCTTCTTCGGATAGGCGCTTTGCCAACTCTCGGGCTTCACTGGAGAGAGCAAGCGGCGTAGATTCCGGAGTGCGAGTTGCGGGTGTGGGCTCGGCTCTGGCTAAGGCTGTCGGTAATACCAGGAGTGACGTGGGGATTGGAGATGGCTCGGCCGTCGCCGTGGGAATTGCAGTAGCCGTTAACGTCGGCACCACTGCCTGTTGGGCCGCTGCTGACGGTACGACTGCCAGTGTAGCGGGCACAGCCCCCGTTCCGCAGGCAACCAGCACAAACGCCATTGCTGAGAGGGTTGCGGATGTCAGCCATCCATATTTGCGTGGAAGAAAGGCAATTTTAGCGATAGTCGAACTCTCCTGGTTACGATTTCGTTGCGGACCTACGCATGGAGGCCGCACTGCATATGTGTTCGATGTTGACGGGCGCGACAAGGTGCTACCGTCTTTATAACGTCGCGAGTTGTGCCAGGGATGCCCATTAGGGTGTGCGAGAAGGGTTCCACCATAACCAAAGTGCAATCAAGTGCAAGCCCTGGTTGATTCACCATCCGCACCACCCAAAGAAACCCTATCCGCGCGTGCTGGAAGATAGAGAAATCTCCACGATGAGCATGTCTAGCGCCATTTGTTCGTCTGCGGTCCCGGTTTTGATGGCCAGGTCGGCTTCCAGAAGCTTTCGATGGATCAGCTTGAGGCGTTCCATTGAGAATAGGCCTTCCTGTTCCAGCGTTTTTGTTAGGGGGAATCCAGACAATGACATTCGAGAACCCATTTCCTGCGGGGGAACTCGCTGCGCCTTCAGGTCCTTGGCCAGCAGTAGTAGGCGGACCTGCCTTGCGATCATGGTAATGACGTAAACGGCGGGGCGTCCTGCTGCTGTGATCTGCTGAATCATGCGAAGGGCCACGCCGGCGCGGCCTTCCATTACCGCGTCAACGGCGGCGAATATGCTGGCCTCTCTGGCGTAGGAAACTAGCTCGTTGACATCGTCATGCGTGATCGTCCCGCCGGAACGATAAAGCGCCAGCTTCCGCAGCTCCGAGTCAAGCACCCTTGTGTCGCTACCTATAGTCTCCGCCAGCGTGGTGATGGCCCTGGGATCTATGGATACGCCTAATTTTTGGGCTAGGCCCCTGATCCAATTCGGCATGTCCCGTGCGGAGGGTAGAGGGAAAGTCTGCACCTTGGCGAAGGGCTTGATGTGGGCCAAAAATGGGTTTCTGCCCGACACCTTGCCGTCCACGAATATGAGTTCGGTGGTCTCCGGCACTGTGGGCAGGTATTCCTTTACGCCCGCCCACGGGCCTAGCCTGTTTTCGCCCTGCTGAGCGCGGGGTTGGCTGCGCCCGCCGCCGAAACCTCTCGCCTCGAACTTGGACAGCAGGCCGCGCAAAATCACGACACGCTTGTCGGCCAGGAAAGGGACGGTACTGCATGTGGCGGCGAACTCGTCGAAGCCAACGTTAGTGCCGTCCAGCGTCGTGACGTTTATGTCCTGTAGCTCTTCAGGACCTGCGTCGGCCCTGAGCAGCGCCAACGCCTCTTCCAATGAGAGCCCGTCTTCCCCGTAAAGAAGGTGTATCAAGCCTTACGTTTCCTCACCTTGGCTTAGCTTGTACGCCGTTGGTGCGCAAAAGCTATAATGGACTGAGAAGGGAGAAGGTGCCACGTGCTGAGACTGTCCATGATCCTGTTGCTAATGCGCTCCGGCGTGATGCGGCTGATAATGAAGCTGATAATGGATCGCCGTGTCCCTATCCGGGCCAAGCTGGTCATTCCGGCAGCCTTAATTTACCTTATTTCCCCCTTCGACCTCGTACCCGACATCGTACCAATTTCGGGCTGGATAGACGACATTGTCGTAACGCTGGTGGCCGCAGCCCTGTTTTTGATGATGGTGCCCAGAGATGTCTTGATGGAACATGTGGGTCGCGCTTCCTCGAAAAGGTCTAAAAACGGGAAGGTCATCGACGGTGAGTATAGAATAGTGGATGATGAAGCCCCAGACGCGGATGCCAAAGAAGGGGATTCCGAGGCGGCGTAAAGTCGCTATGAAATATCCCATTTGACTATTCGATACTGTCCAAAGCAAGCCAGAAAAAATCCAAAATTCCCAACACGGTGAAATAATTCATGGAGATTGCCATCATAGGTCTTCCGCAGTGCGGCAAGACGACCATTTTCAATGCAGCAACCAGAGGGGCCGCGGAGGTAGTGGCCTACGCGAACAAGCCTAACATCGGCGTGGCCAAGGTACCCGATGGGCGGCTGGACGTGCTGGAAGGAATGTTCAAACCCAAGCGCACGGTTTATGCCGAGGTGACATATCTGGACATACCCGCCGCGCCCGAGGGCTTGGGCAAGACTCAAGGCATCTCCGGAGAGTACCTCAATTTTCTGCAACGGGCCGACGCGATTCTAATAGTGGCCAGGGCCTTCGAGGATCCATCGGTGCCGCACGTCGCTGAGTCAATCGACGCATTTCGCGACATTGACAATATGCTGTACGAGCTTACCTTCGCAGACCTGGAAATCCTTGAACGCAGGCTGAAGCGGGTGGATGACAGCTTCAAAGGCGCTCGTGGCACCGAGCGAGACGCTTTGACCAAGGAACAGGCCACCCTGGAGCGCATCAAAGCCGAACTTGAAAGCGGCGTTCACGTCCGGGACCAGACCGTGACTGAGGACGAAAAAAGGCTGCTATCCGGGTTCCAGCTTCTTACCTCCAAGCCGCTCATCGTAGTGGTTAACGCTGGCGAGGACCAACTAGACCAGATTGCGGATATGGAGACCCGTCTGGCCACGGAGGTTGAGGGCTCTAACATAAAGACCGCTGCCCTGTGCGGCAAGGTGGAGATGGAGTTGGCCCAGATGGGGCAGGACGCGGAGGAGGAGGCAGACTTCCGGGCGACCATGGGCGTCACGGGGGAGTCGGGCCTCAATCGTATGATTAGCCTATCCTACGCGGCGCTGAATCTGATCTCCTTCCTGACGGTGGGCGAGGACGAGTGCCGGGCATGGCCTATTACGAAGGGGATGGCTGCTCAACAGGCGGCGGGCAAGATCCACACCGACCTGGAGCGGGGTTTCATCCGTGGCGAGGTTATGACCTACGATGACCTGTGCAGCTGCCGCACGCTGGCCGAGGTCCGCAAGAGAGGCCTCCTTCGCCAAGAAGGCAAGACCTATACGGTGCAGGACGGCGACATCATGAACATTTTGTTCAACGTATAGCCCCTTTAGAATTGGCTGCGTAACGTGACTGCACAAGACACCCGGCGCATATCTCTGTACGTGCACGTTCCGTTCTGCGAGACGAAATGCCCCTACTGCGACTTCAACACGTACGCTCGTATTGAGTCGCTGATGCCGTCCTACATTAAAGCCCTGGTGGCGGAGATACGCCTCTGGGGTCAATTGCTTTCTAAGCCTACCGTTCACACCGTATTTCTTGGCGGGGGCACGCCTTCTTATCTACCCGCCGAGGACATAGAAACAGTTATGTCCGCCGTGCAAGATGCCTTCGAACTTGAGAGCGGCGCTGAGGTTACCATGGAGGCCAACCCCGGCGACTTTGATGCGGGCAAGCTGAAGCAATATCTGGCAGCCGGCGTGAATCGGTTGAGCATTGGCGTACAGAGCTTCGACGATGACCTATTGCAGAAGCTAGGGCGGCGTCACTCGGCTCAGGGCGCCATCGACGCCTACCGCATGGCCATCGACGCCGGATTCGAGAACGTCAGCATCGACCTGATGTATGGACTGCCCTACCAGAGCCCCGAGCAATGGGAATCGACGCTGGACGCTTTGTCCAATCTAAATCCGCCCCACGTATCCATGTACTGCCTGACGTTGGAAGGCGGCACCCCCATGGAGCGGTGGGTGAAGTCGGGCCAGATGCCCGAGCCCGACCCGGACCTGGCCGCCGACATGTACCTGGCGGCGCAGGAGCGGATGAAGGCGCAGGGATACCGGCATTACGAAATCTCCAACTGGGCCGGAGTTGGCATGGAGAGCCGCCACAACCTGACGTACTGGCGCAACCAGCCTTACATCGGCGTGGGCCCCGGCGCGCACTCTTACCTCCCGGGCTATCGCTTCTTCAATTTGAAATCTCCTCGCGATTACATCGACATAATGCAGGCAACTGTCGACCATTCATCAGAGGCCGGAACGAAGGAAATTATCCAAAAAATGCCAGTGGTGGAGACCATTGAGGACATCGATAAGGACCTGGAGATGGCCGAGACCATGATGATGGGCTTGCGTCTGGACACCGGCATAGAAGTCCGTGACTTCAATGAACGCTTCGGTGGGCCGCCGTCTGCCTATTACGGGGAAACGCTGGACGAACTAGCCTCGCTGGGCCTCCTTATGTCTGAAGACGGCTGCTTGCGCCTCACCCACCGAGGCCGCATGATGGGCAACCAGGTCTTTAGCAGGTTCTTTTGAAGGCGTGTGGTCGGGACACCTTTTAGAGGGCTTTCATACTTTCATTCTGTTCCTGAACTTGGTGCACGCCAGACTTCATGACCTTTCAATGTCATTCATCCCGCATGTGCTCCATCATTCGCGCCATTACGAGCACGGGTATTCGAGATGGGTCCCCAAGTGCCTCCCCCTTCTCGGCTATATTCTCCAGTGTTTTCGCGTAGTTCTCAGCGCCTTCTTGCAGTACTTCTTTTACGGTGCCGCCGAACATGGCGCTCATGATTCCGAGATTGAAAGCTGCGATATACACCTGTCCATCACTGGTCTCATAGATGCTGACCGGTATCGGCATGTTCGCCGACAGGGGTTTGTCGTTGTCGTCTCTTAATATCCTGTATCCGCGTCGGGGTTGCAGAAATATATGACCTTCAACCTTGTCATATTCTTGTGGCCTGCTCTGAGATAGGCTTCCTGAAGGTCGTATGTATTTGGAATCTCCCATCCGTTATTGATGGCAGACTCGCTAATTGCCGATACCGTCTCTTCGAAATTGAGTTTGCTTTTTCTCGCGGTAATCATTAATTTCTTCATCAGGCCATATTTGACAGCAAGAACCTTCATGCCTATCGCTACTCCGATGGCCCCTCCAACCGCTGAGACAGCAACCAATCCAACCGTTGATTTTGCGCCCATCGTGTACCTCTCTCGATGTTCTGCGCCGCCAAGAGCGGCAACAATACACCTCCTGACTTCAGAAGGCTAATATCATGCACCTATTTTGCTCCCTCGCCTTTAGACAGCTAGAGGGTGCTTGTCTCTCTCGACCTGAACACGTAGTAAAGTACCGCGCCCGAACCTATCATGATTGAGCCAACGATCGTACAAGCAGTTCCGCACCCCAGTATTGATGTGTCATCAAATCCAAATCCGACAGCAAATCCAGTCAAACAGGATATGCCACACACTAGGAGGATGGAACCCAGTGCTATCCAAACTCCACTAACCGTAGCCCTTAGCATCTCACCGCCGGTATTCCTTTTTGCCTCCCAGGAAGTTCTCCAAATTACGGAGCAACTAACCAACTACACGTTCGAAAGGCTTTCTTTCATTTGCTCGAACTCCTTTTGAGTTATTTCACCTCTCGCATATCGCCTTGCCGGGATATCTAAAGCAGTCTCCGAATCCCTGCTTTCGCTTTGACGCCCACCAGATTCCTGCCACGGTGATCCATGGCCTCGTCGTCCGAACATCAGGTACATAAAAGTCATCATCATCGCGAATCCTATGATGGGGAATAGGAACAAAATACCGCTCCCCCCATGAATTCGGGACCCATTAACTTACCTCCCTTCCGTCGCAGGGTTTCGCAACCCCCAGCGAAGATGAACGAGATGGCAATAGGATTTCCACTAGAATCGTAGCTGCAACTAGCCTTCACTATCGCTTCGGTAAGATGTCCGTTTCCCTTCACCTTCCCCTTCTGAGGAGTCCTCCATACTTGTCCTTTTGCGAATACTAAACCAGTTCATCAGCCAAGCCAGGGCGAAGACGCCGCCAAGCACAGTCAGCCCGAACCTTGGCCAAGATCCGGTGGGCCATAACAACACTGATATCGCCTTTCCCACAGTGGAAGCTGGGCCGGATTCCGCGCCGGTGGACTGTGAGAGGCCGGAAAGTCTATTCTCGGAGGTCTTGACGATCCTTTTGCTGGAGCGCAGAAGTGCTGACACCCTGCGAAACAGGACTAATGCCAAAGCGCCCATAAGAATCAGCAAGGAGAGGAAAGCTAAATCCCTTGCCATTGCGATTATCTCTGCGATGCTCAATTGGTTTTCCTCCTCACAGAGACGGTCTAGTGCCTCGCCTAATGCCTCCACCATTTAACTAACACTCAATGCAACGATAAAACCATGAGGATCATGCGCGAGGACGTGAGGATTCTTTGATGTTCTGCCGTAATATGTCCGTATATCGGCCTATGGTTATCGTTTAGCGCTTCCTTCACATTTCCAAATTCTTCCAAGAACCACCGGGCCTGTGATATAATTTTATGTCGCACGGGCGTTCTAAATTTGATATTATGTGTTCTAGGCGATTTACGTAATTCAAACATTCCAAAGAATTTCGAAAAATCCCTAGAGGAAGCAGCAGAGGTTAACATTCCATGAAAGTCGTATTCCTTGAGGACGTTGAAGGCGTAGCCATGGGCGGTGAAGTCAAAGAAGTAAAAAATGGCTTCGCTCGTAACTACTTGATTCCTAAGAATTTGGCGGTCCCCGCAACTCATAACGCCCTTCAGAGGGTACAGGGTCTTGCCGTGCAGGCCGATAACGATCGGGTGAAGATGCTTACCGACATGCGTGAATTGGCCAACCACCTCGAGGGAGTGCGGGTCGACGTGCAGATGCGTGCCGGCGCTACCGGTCAGCTTTACGGCTCGGTGACCAATGCTATGGTGGCGGAGAGGCTGTTTGAGCTAACCGAACGAGAAATTGACCGCCGCGTTATCGAAATAGCTGAGCCAATTCGCGATTTGGGCAGGTTCGAAGTCAATGTGCGGCTTCATGCAGATGTGCAGGCGCAGATTGGCGTTCTGGTGTACCCCATTGGCAAGGAAGCTGATGAGTTCGCGCAGTCGCTGTTAGACGCTGAGGCGAAGGCATCCGAGGCTGAGGCTGCGGAAGCGCTTATCGGCCAGGCCGTAGCGCCAACTGACGCACCCGGGGATTCTACGGCGGAACCTGAGGAAGAAGAGACTGAGCCAGAGACTTCCGAAGAATCCTCCTCCGAAGACGTTTCGGACGAGGAAGAGGAAACCGCGGAGGAAACCGACTCAGAAAAGGAGTAAAGTTCGTTTCAAATCTCTTGAATTAGGGCTTGGATTTCCATAGCCTAAGCCGTATCCATATGAGTTGCGTTTACGACCTACTGAACTAATCTTCACACGAGGAACGAGATTTGTACGCCGAACGTCTACCACCCCACGACCTCAACGCGGAGGAGTCGGTCGTTGGCTCCATCCTCATCGACGGCGACGCCCTTCCCGGGGTCACATCTTTTCTTAAATCCAGCGACTTTTTTGGCGAGAGAAATCGCCACTGTTTTGAGGCCGCTAGTTCGCTTTCTGAGAGAGGCGAGGCCATCAATCAGGTAACGGTAGCACACGAACTCTTCCTCAATGATCATCTGGAAAATGTTGGAGGCTCCGGGTACCTGAGCCACCTGGTAATGGTGGTGCCCACCTCCGTACACATTGAGCACTACGCCCGAATAGTCCAACGCATGTCAATCATGCGTCAGCTCATCGACGTTGGCGGTCGCATTGCGGGCATAGGCTACGATGGTGGCCCCGACTCCGACGTTGCAATGAGCCGGGCAGAAGAGCTTCTCTTCGCGGTCCGATCTGGCCGGGGCGCGGGGGACTTCACACACATTCGGGACGTGCTGGACGAATACCTGGAGGAGAGCACGGCCATGCACGGGCCGGACTCCGATCATCAAGCGCCGGTGACAACCGGTTATCAAATGATGGACAGGCTTCTGGGCGGCGGGATGCAGCGCTCCGACATGATCGTGCTGGCGGCCAGGCCTAGCCAGGGTAAGAGCACGCTGGCGTTCAATATCGCTCGAAACGCGGCGGGGGGCGGCAACAGCGTTGGCGTATTCAGCCTGGAGATGAGCCGGCAACAGATCGGCATGAGGCTGCTTTCCAGCGAGGCGGATGTGGATAGCTATCGCATGCGCCTTGGACTGTTGAACTCCAACGAGGAGACGCGTCTGCTGGACGCCGTGGGTATGCTGTCGGATATGCCAATATATATCGACGACACTCCTATACAGACCATCGTGGAGATGAGGGGCAAGGCCCGTCGTCTGCAGGCGGAGCGCGGACTGGACCTGTTGGTTATCGACTACCTGCAGCTCATAGGGGGCACGGGCAAAATCGACAATCGCGTGCAGGAGATGGGTGAGATTTCTCGCTCGATCAAGGGCATGGCGCGGGACCTGAACATACCGGTTATCGCCTGCTCTCAACTTAGCAGAGCAATAGAGCAAAGGCCCAATCATAGGCCACTGCTGTCAGACCTCCGAGAGAGCGGCAGCATAGAGCAGGACGCTGATATTGTGTCGTTCATCCACAGGGAGGACGCGTTCATCAGTAGGGAGGACTGGGATAAGCGAGAACCTACCAAACCCTACCCAGAGAATACCGCCGAGATCATCTTCGCCAAACACAGGAACGGCCCTGTTGGATCGGTGGCCCTTTACTTCCGAAACGATGTGGTGCGATTCGAGAGCCTGGAGACGACTCCTAGCATGGAATATGCCTAACGTTGAAAGGCATACCTTCCTGCGGTCTTTGATCCGTTTAAGCTCGGCGTCTTTTGGAATGGGTGGCCCGTAGTGAAAACTCAAAGCAAATTTGAGGGCTTTTCTCGCCGTGTAAGGTCGGTCCCGGTTCCAAGTCCGATGTTTGGCCAACTGCTTGAGACGATTGATGACCTGGCGGAGTTCAAGAGCACGCTGAGGGTCATGTATCTGCTGCAAGAGAAGAAGGGCTTCCCCCGATTCCTCACCCACGGCGAACTGCTGGCGGATCGAACGCTGGTGAATGCTCTCGCCACTGATGGCCAGCCTGACCACGGGCGAATTGAGGTTGCGCTTCAGAAGGCTGTAGCGAGGGGTACACTGGTGTCGGCCCTAGCTACCGATTCGGGCGAACGGCTGTACATGGTCAACACTGAGCAGAATCGCCTGGCGTTGGCCGAAATGGCTGCCAATGTTGAAGCGGTGAACGAGGGTATTCAGCCGGAACCGTGGCAGGGCGCTGCCCAGAGACCAAACGTTTTCGCCATGTACGAGGCCAATATTGGACTGCTCAGTCCTATGGTGGCGGACGAACTTCGAGAGGCGGAGGAGCTTTACCCCGAAGAGTGGATCGAGGACGCCTTTCGGGAGGCCGTGAGTC
>MUCK01000032.1 GCA_002816705.1 SAR202 cluster bacterium Casp-Chloro-G4 | reverse complement strand
CACGCTGGCCGTCGCACCCTAGCAAAAAGAATTAGGTAATGAATTGAAAAGAGGTCGGCGAAATCGCCGACCTCTTTTTTTGATTCCAATGAATGGCTAGACCAGTTAACCCCTAATGCTAATCTTCCTGGTCAGTTACCACGTCAATCAGTGCCTCGGCCCAGGCCCAGAGTTCGTCGTACAGGTCTTCACCGCATCTGGGGCACTCCTGGTCACCAAAGCGTATTCGACATCCGCAAGAGGTACATCCCGGAAACTGCCCCAAGCCATTGAGGACCTTTGTTATCTGTATTTCTGTTGCCATTTAGCCTGGCCTAGACTGCGGCGGCCATGACATCGATCAGTTCTTGAACTGATTCCGCCGACTTCCTCAGCGCGGCCAACTCTTCGTCGTTGAGGTCGATCTCGAAAACCTCTTCCACACCACCGGCGCCTAACTTGACCGGCACGCCAACGAACAGGTTGTTGATGCCGTATTCGCCCTCCAGCAGGGCGGTGCAGGGCAGAATTTCCTTCCTGTCCAGCAGAATCGACTCTACCATACGCACGATAGACGCAGAGGGGGCGTAGTAGGCGCTGCCCGTCTTGAGGTAGTTGACGATCTCGGCGCCGCCATCCCTGGTGCGCTGCACAATCTCCGCCAGACGCTCTTTGCCGATGAGCTTGGACACAGGCGTGCCGCCCACGGTGGTGGTGCCGACGACAGGAACCATCGTATCTCCGTGGCCGCCTAGAACGTAGGCCTCCACCGAATTAACGGAGACGTTTAGCTCCTGCGCCAGGAAGGTCCTGAATCTCGCCGTGTCCAGAATACCCGCCATGCCCACTACGCGATTCTTTGGGAAACCGCTGACTTCGTAGGCCTTTTGCGCCATGGCATCCAGTGGATTGGTCACAGGCAGCAGCACGCAGTTGGGTGACCTTGCAGCCACCTCTTTCACCACGCTGGTCACGATTTTCATGTTAGTCAGCAGCAGGTCGTCACGACTCATACCTGGCCTGCGGGCTATACCGGAAGTCACTACAACGACGTCTGAGTTCTCAGTCTCATCGTAGCCATTGGTGCCGATAACTTTGGCGTCGGTGCCCGTTACGGGACCGGCCTCCAGCATATCTAAAGCCTTACCCTGGGGCAGGCCTTCGACGATGTCCACCAACACCACGTCAGCATAGCCCTTGTCGAAAATTCGTTGGGCAGTGGTGGCGCCTACGTTGCCAGCTCCAACCACGGTAACCTTGCTGCGCATCTTTTTATTCTCCTAAGAAGACTAATTCGATTCCCTAGTCTCTGTTTTGATCTGCTATATCCCTCAAGGTGAAATTATAGCGAGTACAACATCTTTAGCAACTGTTTGCCCTCGTTGGGCGGGAAGAGCCTTCACAGTGCCATCAATAGGGGACGGCAAGGAGTTCTCCATTTTCATTGCCTCAAGCAGCACAACCGGGTCACCGGCGGCAACATGCTGTCCCACCTCCACCTCGTATTTCAGCACGATTCCCGGTATGGGTGCAACGATAGTCGCATCGCCCGTGGCGACTTCCGGCCCGGGTGAAGGGGCAGGAGCCTGCACAGGCGCGCCCGTAGGCGGGGATTTTGGAGTCGCGGCGCTTGATACCTGCCTGACCACAGCATCCCCAACAGGCCTGACGGGGTCCACCTCAACCTGAAAGTGCTCGCCTCCTACGAATACATTGAATTGACGAGCGTTGGGGCTCCTGGGCGGCGCGTCAAATAAGTTCGTGGCGGCTTGAGGCGTCTCCAGGTATTCTGGTTTCATTTCGTCGGGCATAGGCTCTTGCCCATGCTTGATCTTCAGAAAGCGAAGGCCGGTGGTAGGGTAAAGGGCATAGATGAGCACGTCATCTATGTCACTAGAGATTCCTTTGATGGCCTCTCGGGCCGCCTCCAGTTCAGGTTCAATGTTGTCCGCAGGTCTGCCGGTTATCGGCTCTCGATCTGTCATGGCCAGCTTGGTCAAATCTTTGTCGATGGCCGCGGGTGGCGTGCCATAAGCCCCGGCCACATAGTCCCGAACCGGTCCGGTTATCATTTCGTAGTGGCCGAACAGCACATTATTCACCGCCTGTGAGCCGATCATCTGGCTCATTGGGGTTACGAGTGGGGGGTAGCCCAGGTCTTTCCGTGTCCTGGTTATCTCCTCCAAAACCTCGTCTAGCCTGTCTATGGCCCCGGCCTCACGAAGCTGGGATACGAGGTTGCTAGACATACCGCCGGGGATCTGATGCTTCAACACCCTGGCGTCAATAACCGCCGACCTGGGCCTCTCCAGATACGACCTGTACTTGGGCAGAACCTTCTCCAGCTTATCGCCTATCTCAAGAATTCTATCCAAATCCAGACCTGGGTCTCTATCGGTATCACCCAACGTCACCAGCAATGGCTCCACGGCTGGCTGCGCGG
This sequence comes from SAR202 cluster bacterium Casp-Chloro-G4, assembly GCA_002816705.1. Taxonomy (GTDB): domain Bacteria; phylum Chloroflexota; class Dehalococcoidia; order Lucifugimonadales; family JADFKI01; genus Casp-Chloro-G4. The sequence continues at coordinate 11,481 of MUCK01000032.1, read as the reverse complement.
TGCGTAGCGCCAATGGGGCCAAACAGGTATCTACGATGTCGACTCCAGCTTCCATTGCCTTCAGCACAGTCATTGATGCCATACCGCTGGTGTAGTGGCAGTGGAGTTGAAGGGGAACCTTCGTCGCCTTCTTTATTTCAGTGACCAGTTGGAAGGCGTCGTAAGGAGCGAGCAGACCGCCCATATCCTTGATACAGATGCTATCGGCGCCCAGGGCCTCGAACTCTTTGACCTTAGCCATGTAGTACTTCAGATTGTAGATTGGGCCGCCTAGTCTGCCTTCCTCCGTGATAGAGTAGCAGACGGCCATCTGCAAGTGCTTCTTTGCCTTTTTGACAGCCCTGGCTGCCTGGCCCAGATTCACCGGGTCGTTAAGGGCGTCAAAAACTCGGAAGATATCGACGCCAACCTCTGCCGATCTCTCTACGAAGGCGTCCACAACGTCGTCGGCGTAGGCCCTGTACCCCACCAGCGATTGTCCTCGAAGCAGCATCGATAGCGGGGTGTTGGGCAGAAGCCGCTTGAAGGTGCGGAGCCTCTCCCACGGGTCCTCGCCAAGAAACCGCGTTGTGACATCGAAGGTTGCGCCGCCCCAGACCTCCATGGAGTGAAAGCCAATAGCATCCATGTCCGCCAACAGCGGCTCCATGTCTTCCATGCGAAGACGCGTCGCCATCAGGCTCTGGTGACCGTCCCTGAAGGTGGTGTCGGTGATTTTTATGGGATTTTTCGCCAAGTAATTTTCCGAACTACGAAGGATTTAGAGGTAATTGAGTCGTTTGCCTCGACCGGTCCAGTCTCGCGAACCAGCTCCGACTGTATCACGCCTGGCTGACATACGCCACGCGTTTAGCCTGGGAGTACTCCGGTTAGCAGGTGCATAGGCTTCGCCGTCTAGATAGGCTTGCACGGCTGTAGTTATCGCAGCCAAAAGCTTGGGGCTTATTCCTTCATACGTCATTACAAAGGAATGCTTCCATGTTTCTTATACGGAAGCGTCTCCCGTTTGTTCTCGAGCATCTCAAGGGCTCGAATTATCTTCGGGCGAGTCTCCGCAGGGTCGATAACGTCGTCGATCAGACCATGGCTGGCGGCTACGTATGGGTTCATGAACTGGTCCTGGTACTCTTGGATGAGCCGACTGCGCAACGCCTCCGGTTGAGGCGATTCCGCTATCTCGCCCCTCTGGACGATATTTACCGCGCCCTCGGCACCCATCACAGCAATCTCGCCCGTTGGCCATGCCAGGTTGATATCGCCGCGAAGACCTTTGCTGCTCATGACGATGTAGGCCCCGCCATACGCCTTGCGCGTCAGTACGCTAACCTTGGGAACGGTGGCCTCGGCGTAAGCATATATGAGCTTCGCGCCATGCCTGATGATGCCGCCGTATTCCTGATTGGTGCCGGGCATGAACCCAGGCACGTCAACAAACGTAACCAGAGGAATGTTGAAGGCGTCGCAGAATCGCACGAAACGCGCTGCCTTGGAGGACGCATCGATGTCCAGCACTCCGGCCATGAATTGCGGCTGCTGACCTACTATTCCTACGGGCCGCCCGTCCAGGCGGGCAAAGCCAACGATAACGTTCTGGGCGAAGGTCTCATGTACCTGCATGAAGTCGCCGTCGTCAACGATCCGAGCGATGACCTCCAGCATATCGTATGGCATGTTGGGGCTGTCAGGGACGACATGCAATAGTTCGGGGTCCCGTCGCTCGGGATCGTCCTGTGACAGTGCTCTTGGTGCGTCTTCCATATTGTTTTGCGGGAGGAAGGAGAGCAGTCGTCTGACTTGCTCTATGCACTCGATCTCGTTCTCATGCGCGAAGTGGGCTACGCCGCTCTTTTTAGCATGGGCGTCGGCCCCACCCAAAGCCTCGTGGGTAACCTCTTCGCCGGTCACGGACTTGATGACGTCAGGACCCGTTATGTACATCTGCCCTGTGCCTTTGACCATGAAGATGAAGTCCGTCAATGCAGGGGAGTATGTCGCGCCGCCGGCAGCAGGTCCAAGTATGACAGATATCTGGGGAATGACCCCTGAGGACCTGACATTGCGAAGGAATATGTCCGCGTAGCCAGCCAGGCTCAGGATGCCCTCCTGAATACGAGCGCCGCCCGAATCGATTAGCCCCACCATCGGAGCGCCGCTATTGGCGGCCAGGTCCATTACCTTGCATATCTTCTGGGCCACGGCCTCGGAGAGCGAGCCTCCAAATACCGTGAAGTCCTGGGAGAACACAAACGTAATCCGACCGTTGACCTTTCCGTAGCCTGTTACCACGGCGTCGCCCATGTATTTCTGATCGGCCAGTCCAAATTCCGTGGCGCGGTGCAGCACGAAAGCGTCCAACTCCTCGAAGCTTCCCTCGTCCATGAGCAGGTCTATGCGTTCACGTGCGGTCATCTTGCCGCGCTTGTGCTGCGCGTCGATGCGCCGCTGACCGCCGCCGAGGATGCTCTGCGCCTTCTTGCCCTGGAGGTCCTCTAGCTGTTCGTCTACCTTTCGGCGAACCACCATGTTAGAATTCCCATCGCTTTAGGGTGCGTATTTAGCCCTGAATAATAACTCGAAATGTATCAGATTCCAGGCGCAGTCCGCAAGGTAATAATGGGACGGGCGGCACCTGCGACCGACACCGTAAGACAGAGGTGAAAATGAGTCCAACCAGGGCCCAGAGGGGCGTTACCCGCATAGGAAATCGGATGTTTATTTGGGGCGCCAGGACTTACGTCATGGGCATCCTGAACGTAACGCCGGACTCGTTCTCAGGCGACGGCATTGGAACGAACATGGACGCCGCCCTAAGAATGGCAGAGCAGTTCCAGATTGACGGCGCAGACATTCTAGACATCGGTGGCGAATCCAGCAGGCCGCGATCCGCTTACCCCAAGGCCAGAGAGATTCCCGCCGACGAAGAGATTGAACGGGTGGCCCCAATCATTGAGGCGGTAGCGACGAGGGTGGACATCCCCGTCAGCGTTGACACGTGGAAGGCAGAGGTTGCCGAAGCGGCCATCCAGGCGGGTGCATCACTGGTCAACGATATCTGGGGCCTCAAGCGGGACCCCGATATGGCTTCCGTCATCGCCGAGGGTGGTGTAGCTGCGGTCCTGATGCACAATCAGGAGGGAACGGATTACGATGATCTTGTCCCCGATGTTATCTCAGAACTACGTAAATGCCTGGATATCGCTACGGCGGCTGGCATACCCCCCGAAAGTATCATCCTGGATCCAGGCATAGGCTTCGGCAAGACGCCAGAGCACAACCTGGAAATTCAACGAAGGCTACTGGAATTCGGAGCGCTGGGCAGCCCAATACTCATGGGCACCTCTCGCAAGTCCACTATCGGGCTGGTCTTGGACCTACCTGTGGAAGATCGGCTGGAAGGCACTTCAGCCACCGTGGCCTTATCCGTTGCCGGCGGCGCAGACATCGTCCGAGTGCACGACGTAAAAGAGATGGCTAGGGTAGTCCGGATGAGCGACGCCATCGTTCGTGGTTGGAGCCGTAATGGGGCTAAATGAGGCATTTCTGGGACTGGGTTCCAACCTCGGCGACCCGGTATCCAATATACGGGAGGCGCTTGGTTTGCTAGGCCGCCTTGCTCGCTCCATGGAAGTTTCCAGGCTCTACCGTACGACGCCACAGGGGTTCAGCGACCAGCCAGACTTCGTGAACGCCGCTTGCCGCCTGTGGACCGACCTGGACCCGTTTGAATTGCTGGATGCCGCGTTGCGCATAGAGAGGGCAATAGGCAGACACAGGACTTTCGCCAACGCCCCTCGCTCGCTGGACATAGACGTATTGATGTACGGTCGGCAGGTGCTGCAAGGCCCTCCACTGACGATTCCACACCCGAGGATGCACAACCGGGCCTTCGTTTTGAGGCCTTTACTGGACATTGCTCCTGGGTTAGTCCATCCGTTTGCGGGAAAAACAGTCCAACTCATGTGGGATGAAATCGAAATGGACGGCGAATTGATTTCGCAAGTTAGCTAGGGCGTGGACCTCAGCTGCGCAGCGACGGGGGAAGCAGATTAGGTATGGCATCCTGGATAGGATAGTTCTCGTTGCAGGCCTGGCAGTTGAGCGATCCCTCAACTATCTCATCGCCATCTTCCTTTGTCACCGTGAGAGTAAGGTCTCCCTTGCAAACCGGGCATGCGAGGATGTCCATCAGGTCGCGCTTCATCTCAGGTAACCTTCCTATCACAAATATGCCAACTCAATGGTACACGGCTTAAACAGACTGTTCAATCGCCTCTCAACCAGCCAGCGCCAGTTCGAAAAGGACCTTCATAAGGTCTGAAACCAGGAAAACCACGATGCCTAAAATCACGAGGGAGTTGTAGCCGGATATAGCGTGAGCCGCGCGTCCTAACCGGGTCTGCGGCACCTCGGCCCTCTCAGCGTATGCCTCCATAAGAGGTGTCCTGCGTCGGCGGCCCCTGGCAAGCACGAACATCCAGGTGGACAGCGCTATCTTCACGCCAAGGACTATTACGTATGGGACACCGACTATGCCAGGAGTAAGACGATTGAGGGTCAGGATTATTCCCGTGGCCAACAGCACGATAATGCATGTGTCGACCAGTGCCCGGAACTCTGTGGCGGCGGATGCGAACACCGATTTCGTACACTCTGTAGAGTCCGAGGCAGACCTTCGTTGGGCCGGTCTCAGCACTACCAGATAAAATATACCGCCGCCTACCCAGGCGGCAGCGGAGACCAGGTGTATCCACCTTATTATCAGAAGAAATACGTCGGTGACGTTCATTTAACCAGTGTTTCGGGCTCAGAGAGCTGGGTAGGCCGGTCCAATAAAGAACCTATCTCTAGTTTAATATCGCCCCTATTAGCTCCTCTAGCTTCTCTTCGTTCAGTATGCCCGCCCACTTGCGGACTACATTCTGGTCCTTATCCAGGAAAACCGTGGTGGGGAAACCGGCTATCAGGTAATCCCGGACTATGTCGCCATCCTCATCAGGTCCCAAGGCGTACGTCACGCCAAGGCTGTCCACAAACTCTTGGCCATTGGCTGCCGTGTCCAAGCCGACAAGTTGCACACCTATAAAGGCCACGTCACCACCGTGGCGCTCGAAAGCCCTCTGCAAGTCCGGCATCTCCGCGACGCAAGGCGGACAAGATGGGAACCAGAAATTGAGGACAGTTGGCTTATCCTTCAGGTCTGACAACTTTAGGGAATCGCCTGCACTATGGTTGGCATTTTCAAACAGCGTTATCTCGAAATCCGGCGCCAGGTCTTCGACCTGTTCACCCGGTTCCGCTGGCGCTACGGTTGTGCACGAAACCAGAACAAAGGCCACCAGTCCGAGGAAGCCCAGGATATGAAGCCTGTTCCTGCACCCAAGCCGGGCCACCCGACGTTTCAGGGGGTATATTGCTACTCCACCCAAGTCATTCCTCCAACCCTATTCTTAATTCATGCTTGTCAGGAATTTAGATGCCACGGGTATGTTGCCCGATTCCAACGCCGAAATTGCCTACTCCGCCTGCTCCTGCATGAGACTTTCCGCCCTCTGGAAGAGAAGGTCGGCTCGTGCCTTGTCCACGCCCTTGGCGTTGAAATAGGACTTGAGCGCCTCACGAGGGTCCATAGCCCTGGAGTACGCCTCAGAAAGCCTGGCGCGGGGCCGTTCAAGGATTTCCCTGGAGACCGAGGCAACAAAGTGGGCGCTCTCTAACGCTGCCCTTATTTCAGGTTCCCGCAGCAGCCCCTCCAGATCGCCTGGCACGGATATCTGGACTCGGACGATGAGGCCTTCTAGCTCGTGTTTGGATAACTCACGAAGAACGGTGGACGTTGGGTCCAGATCGCCCTCGGGGATTTTGACGCTAATGGTGAGAAATTCCCTGGCGCTGCTTTTAACGAACTGCCAATTATTTTTCAGACGCATGCCCTGGGGCTGGCGTGGATCAATGTCGATTATGCAGAAGCCCTTGTCATCACGCTCCTCGCCAAAATCGACGCGCTGAAGGCTGCCGGAATAGACCACAGGAGGGTTCTTGCCCAGCTCCTGATGCCTGTGAATGTGTCCCAACGCCACGTAGTCAAAGACAGGAAGGGCGACGTTGCTGTTAAGCAGTACGTGATCCCGACCCAGCATCATGGACTGCTCGGAGCTAGTCTTTGACTCGCTGACAGTAACGTGGCCCGACAGCACCGCCGGGAGGTTAGGGTCCAGACGACCAGCCAGCGTACTAATAGCCAGGGACAGCCGTTCCTGAATCAGATCGTTAATTTCATCTGGCGAAAGGCTTCTGGTTTCCTCCCGAGCCAGGAAAGTGCTACGACGTATCCAGGGCACAGCCACGACCTGCAGCGGTCCGTCCTTCGTCGGCACTACGTGGGTTTTCAGCGTATCGCCAATGTGTACGTTGGGCACGTCCAGCGTGTCGAATATCTCCAGTGCGGTGGCCCGGCCTATGATGTGAGGCGTATCGTGGTTTCCTACCAGCAGAAACACGGGGATATCGGCGCGGGCCAGTCTCGCCACCCGCTTCGCGAACTCCCGCTGATGCGTTTGTGACGGGTCACGGCTCTTGTACGCGTCGCCGCAAAAAAGCACCAGGTCGACGGCGTTATCTATGGCGTAATCCACCAGCTCATCGTAGGTATCTAAAAAGTCTCGCAATCGAGTAGAGAGCCCCGTCTCCGGGTCCACCCGGCCGTAGTTCTCAACGCCTATATGGAGGTCAGCAAAGTGCAGTATGCGCATAAAGTCAGCTATTGTTACCAAACGTCTACCGGCTCAGCCCCTTGGCTAGCTCGGCGGAGAGGTCGGCGATGGGCACGCGGACCTGGTTCATGGTGTCGCGGTCGCGTATCGTGACGGCGTTGTCGTCCAGCGAGTCAAAGTCCACGGTAACACACAGCGGTGTGCCTATTTCGTCCTGACGGCGGTACCGCCTACCTATGCTTTGGGCATCGTCGAACTGCACGAAGCCATTTACCGCTCCTGATTTCCGAACCATGTTGTACACCTCTGCGGCCAACGGCGCCAGCTTTTCATTGCGGCTCAGGGGTAACACCGCTACCTTAACGGGCGCGAGGTCAGGATGAAACTTCAGCAGCACTCTGGTCTCCGTCTTATCGGAGGAAGTTGCCACTTCTTCCTCCGTGTAGGCGTCCACCAGGAACGCCATTAGGCCCCGGTCCACACCGGCAGCCGGCTCGATGACGTACGGCACAACGCGCTCGTTGGCCTCTTGATCGAAGTAGTCCAGTGTAGTCCCGCTCGCCTTTGAGTGAGCCTTCAGGTCGAAGTCAGTGCGGTTAGCGACTCCCTGAATCTCGCCCCAACCCCATGGGAACTGGTACTCAATGTCGTAGGTAGCCTTGGCATAGTGAGCCAACTCCTTGCCTTCGTGCTCACGCACCCTCAGGCGGTCGGGACTGACGCCCAGGTCCGTGTACCAGCTCATGCAGTCGTCCAACCAGCGCTTGTGCCACTCCTCATCCTCGCCCGGCTTCACGAAGAACTCGATCTCCATTATCTCGAATTCACGAGTGCGGAAGATAAAGTTGCCGGTGGTTATCTCGTTGCGGAAGGCCTTGCCTATCTGGGCTATGCCGAAGGGCAGCTTCTTGCGGGTAGAGTTCAGCACGTTCTCGAAGTTAACGAATATGCCCTGGGCCGTCTCAGGTCGCAGGAAAGCTACCGAGGAGTCGTCCTCAATAGGCCCAATGAAGGTCTTGAACATGAGGTTGAAGTTGCGGGCATCTGTAAGCTCGCCGCCACACGCCGGACACTCCGGCTTTTCCAACTGGTCCTCGCGCCAACGCTGACGGCATTCCTTGCAGTCAACAAGCGGATCGGAGAAGTTCTGGATGTGGCCGCTGGCCCGCCAGACGTCCGGGTGCATAAGTATGGAGGCGTCCAGGCCCACCATATCGTCGCGCTCCCACACGAAGGTGCGCCACCAGGAGTCCTTGATGTTACGCTTCAGCTCCACGCCCAGGGGGCCGTAGTCCCAGGTGCTAGAGAGACCTCCGTAGATCTCACTGCTCTGAAATATGAAGCCCCTTCGCTTAGCCAGGGACACTATTTTTTCCAGGTCTACAGATGACGCGCCGCTATCTGACACCGACTCCTCGACTTCCTAATTGTTTTTAGAATTTGAGAATACAGTTACAAATTATAACAAGCGGAACGGGGGATATGTGTTTAAGGATATTAAGAAACGCGAAATTTTATGTAAATGCAAAAGAAAAGCCGCTGCGATTATCGCAGCGGCTTCATCAGGAGGAATCCAGGGCGGGTAACTACTTTGGTCTAACAGGAGGAGGCATGGTCTCGCCACCAGCGATACGATCATCGGCCTCTTTGTTGATCTGCCCAGTGGTCTTTATCAGGCCGTAAGCATCTTGCACAAATGCGATGCGTGCATGAGAGGGCAGTGGAATGAACTCTGGCGCAAGCCTTCCCTGAAAGCGGCTTTTCTCTAGCATGAAGTCGGCGTCCATCTCCTCGATAAAGGTATCCGCCAACTCTTGCGTGAGCACAGCCTTATCGGAGTGCTTAGAGTCGTCCCAATAAGGGTCGGGGTAGCGATTATCCGCTTCGCCGCTGTTTATCATGTCGTACCAGGTTTGAACGAGCTTCCACATTTCGTAGACGTTCTCGGCTTCCACCCACGCGCGGGCCCTGGTGATCGGGTCGTCTCCGCCCGACCATTCCCATGCGCTAGACATGCATGACTGGTAAAGAGTATGAGGGGTTACGTTGTAATATGGCATGGTGAGACTCCTGCCGTTCTTAGGCCTACGGCTCGATTACGCGGCGCACCCTTCGTATTGTGCGGACTCGCTGACCGGGGCAGTGATCCGGGTCGGGTTGGTACCGACGAGCAGGTTCATGCTGCGGTCGCGGCGTCGTGATCGGGTCGGTTCTCGTCGGCGTTGAGGGACTGCTTGTCGCTGTCACCCTGTTTTGCATTACGTCCGTCATCATTACCTCCAGAGTATAGGTCTCCACCATTTCTAATCCGCTCCAATTGAACTGCGTACTCGCTTTTTCCGGGTTCGTCCTCCATCACTTCACCGAGAACGCTGACGACAGATTCCATGTCGTTCTCCGCACTAAGTGATTGAATTCCTGTGTATACCTTGAACAGCAGATTTAGTCCTACCCGTTCACTGCCGATTACCGCCGAGGATTTGGTAACTTCTCGGATTACCCAGAGGTCCGCCAGGCTGACGTGTACGTTGGCCGTGTCTTTCCGCTGTTCCGTCTCAAGCACGGCTCCGCCAATCTTCAGCAAGAGGTCGGGGAAGGGCATCGTCTGACCGGGCAGGGCATCCGGCACGCCTTGCATAAACATGGAAATAGAGTCGGAAAGAAAAAGGCTCTCCAACTGCGTCAACTGTATGGCAACTGTGCTTGGCATATTTACATTCCCCTCAATTTGAACCTTATATCCCCAGCGCTATCGAATAGCTAAGGACCCGCCTCGGCAGGTTCCACCCTTTGTGACGATACCTAGAAACCACTGTTCTTCGTTTTAAAGAGAGATTGTCGGCTCTATCCAGACATCCTCTTACACTTTCGTGCCCTGAAATTGATCCAAGGACAGAATACATCCGGCCCTGCATCTATTCGGAGTACTTAAATACATATATGACCATCGGCCTTGTAATACAAACATGTAACTAAGCCGAAAGTACCAGTTTTACCTTCGTTCGCGATAGAAAAACAACGTGTAGCGGACCAAAAGTTTGGCGCGCACTTACGCCGTCAGGTTGGAACCGACGCCATTGATGGCAACCGGTGTGCGTACGGTGTGAAATGCAAAAATCGCAAATTGAATGGATTTTAGATGTTTGATAAAAATTGCCACCTTGTAACAGTCGCGTAATACTCACTGCTTAAACTTAATTTAGACAAGTTACAAAACAAAGTAGCGAAAGACGGCAAAATGAACGAAACGGTTGGGAAAACAATGACCAATACAATAGCCAAACATCCCGCGTTGGACTGCCCGAGATGTACGGCAAGACTTTTCGAAAACTATGAAGAGCTATTGTGCGTGCACTGTGGTTATACCGACTACAGCAAACCACTACCAAGACCAAAGGCAGGGCCGAGGAACGCCCTCAATGCGGCGACGCTCTGGATAGTGCGTTACGTGGGAGACAGCCCGAACATGGCCAACGACCTCATGCATGTGCGGACGGAACGTAGTGGTTACTGCATTGGATACAAGGCTACATGCCCGTACTGCAAATCGACTATGAGCCAGTCGTCACGACGCTCGAGCAAACGTATCGAGAAACGTGAGGAGCGTCACCGTTGCGACCACGGCCACATAGTTACATTGAGTTGGGATGAAGAGGGCGAGCTAGGCTGGAAGTAGCTATAGATGGGTTTCGGCGAAGGTATATCGCAGCATCGTCCAATTTCCGGTTTAGTTCGATTCCATAATCTCCACAGAACTCAGAGTATGTCTCGTCGGCATTGAACCTTGACGGCTGGCCGAGCGCCGGTTATATCACCTACCACAAGTGCGGTTCCCGACCACCACTCGACGCTTACGGCCACCTGTGAATGCGTAAACGAGATCGTCGTCGGCAGAAAACACAAGTCCATTATTCACGTCCGTTCAGATTATCGTCATAAAACGTCCACCCTCTATTCCTCCTCAAGTCTAATCACCATCATAATAATAATAGTGGTTGATATCGCCACTAGCCACTTGATCCCTTTTGGCGTGCATGACCGTCGGCAGACGTAGGCAAAGGACAATAGGACCCACGACGATTCTTACATGAGAAGACCTGAGGGGACTGCCATGAACTTATCTCTTAATGTTGTGATTTCAGAATTGGCTGAAACTCGTCGGAGGCCGGACAGGTTCCTTCACATTCTAAGCGTCAAACGATGGAAAGCCTTCCTACATTATCAGAGGCTCGGTCTAAAGATTGGTCAACACTGGGGCGAATCAAAAGATACCGGGAACATTATGAGGAGGGGATACTCTTCCTACGGGGACTACCTGGAATTGCAGAAGTCGAAACTGGAACGGCTGGACCTAGCCAATTACGATGTGAAATTCAGAGAGGCCCTGCGGGACAGACTAAAGGAGTTAGACTTTATTCGACCAGGGGTTTCTGTGCTCTGCCTAGCCGCGCGAATCGGCACGGAAGTAAGGGCGTTCGACGACGTTAACTGCTTTGCCGTGGGTATAGACCTGAATCCAGGGGAGAATAACCAGCACGTCATTTACGGCGATTTCCACAACCTCAGATTTCCAGACGGAACTGTAGATGTGGTTTACAGCAACAGCATTGACCACGTCTTTGACTTGGGCCGCTGGCTCGGCGAGGTGAAGAGGGTTCTCAGCTCCAAAGGTATCCTCATCGTCGAGGCTGTTCATGGCGTCGATTTCGGAGACGAGCCAGACTTCTACGCCAGCCTCTGGTGGTCCAATCTGGACGACGTCATATCTCAG
>MUCK01000031.1 GCA_002816705.1 SAR202 cluster bacterium Casp-Chloro-G4 | reverse complement strand
ATAGTACAGCTTAGGAGCGAAGTCCCGTCTCCCCATCATGAACTGTTTCCTCCATTCAGGGGCAGACAGCCCGCTCCAATCATATCAAGTACCATTCCCTCGGTCGAGTTCGGCAACAGGCCCCGCACAAATGGGACAGATTTCTAATGGAGAGAATCGGCCGATTTGGCGAGCTCCCAGAGCTGTTGATCGTAGCGTTCTCGGTTTGGAGGTTGAGCTCTACCCTGTATGGGCATACTTCTTCAAGGCGTCCTCATTTAAGTCCGTTCCCCAGCCTGGGCCTTTGGGTATGGTTATCATGTCGTTGTTTATGTCTGGCAGTACCGTCACCAGTTCGTCGCGCCAGGGATCTTGAACTGCATCGCTTTCGCTGATCTTCACGTTCGTTACCGATGCGCACAGGTTCATAGTCTGGAACGTTGACATGTGGGTGCCGTAGTTATGGGGCGCGATGTTCACCTCGAAGTGCTCCGCCATATTGGCCGCTCTGCGTGCCGGTATAAACCCCTGCCATTGCAGGTCAAGTTTCATGACATCCATGGCGCGTCTTTCCAAATATGGATAGTAGTTCAACGGTCCGATCTTCTGCTCGCCGGTGCAGATGGGTGTGCGGGTGGCGTCCTTCAGCATGCGGCAACTCTCTGCATCCAGGTTGTCCAGCTCCATCCACATGAGGTCGAGGGGCTCCAGTGCCTGCGCCAGCCGGATGTGCCCGTCGACTTTGAAGTGCTGGTTCACGTCCAAGGCTATGTTCACATTGTCGCCGCCCTCTTCTCGTATCATGGAGATTTGCGCCACAGCGGCATCTATCATCTCCCTGGTTAACGTCTGGTCGTGAGGGCCGTTGCGGCCCTGGTCCAGCCCCTTGAACGGGTCTCCTGGCATCTGGATGTTGGTCTTGAAGCTATCGTAGCCACTCTTCAAGGCGTCGCGTACGATCATCCGCATGTCGTCATATGAGCGGACCACCGGGCGCTCCACCCGTTCGTAATTATTGATTTGATAGGAATTGTCGGCGTGGTAGGAAAAGAAGTGTGACCAATACGTCTTCTGGTGATCGCGGGTCGGCCCACCCACAAGCTCGTGGACCGGCACGCCCAGCGCCTTACCTTTTATGTCCCACAGGGCCAACTCGATGCCAGCCATGGCCTGCCAGGTGGCGCCACCGTAGGCAGATTGCACCGCACGGGCCATGTTGATGTAATGGCGCTCCACGGGGCGCGGGTCCTTGCCTACAATGAAGATTGACAGGTCTTCCACCAACCCCCGTATGCCCTTTGCAAACTGCCCTTGGCCGAACTCGGAATAGCCAGTTATGCCCTCGTCGGTTCGTATGGCGCAGAACAACCAAAGCCGGGACAGGCCTTCTACGAGGAACGTTTCTATGCCGGTAACTTTCATGTTTGCTCCTTTGGAAAAACAGTTGGGCGAGACCCAATTCTGAGCGCACACAAGAGGTGCTAAGTTCAGGTTCAACGCCCACACATTATGAACCTGAACTCCTAGTGGTCTTCGGCTTTACGCCCCACAACGAGACAGCCCAGAACCAAAGTCTTCATCCTTCGATACAAACTTGACGGAATTCCTCATCTGATTCCGTTAGACATATCGCGCCCTCGACGATCCCTGATGACCTGTTCTAGTATTTTGTACCAATTGTTATATTAGTTTGACAAACTCCTCTGCCGGGTTGACCAGTAATGTTTCGGGTATCTCCTTTGGTGTAAATCCCACAGACCGCACCAGCACCCGCACCGTTCTTTCGATGCCGCTCGCGTAAAAGATGTAGACAAAATAGGAATCGCGACAGGTCCCGATTCCACCCCAGTCATATTAGAGCAGATTCGACTTCGGAAGAGTACTTACTGGTCGTAGCAGATATGCCAGCACGAAACAGCTTCCGTACATGGCCCAACAACGGGCGTTGACTGTATTTGGCCGTATAAGGGCCTATTGGCAGAACGCCAATCAGCGCAGGTTACGCTCCACGTAGCTTTAAAAACCCCCGCCTTGAATGTCACAAAGACGAATCAATAACGTTTGCTATCGAGCATACCCTATTCGGTAAAGCCGGATGCCTCTCGCCATGCCAGGTAGTCCTGCAGGCCAGCGGCGAGGCCGAACTTGGCAGCGAAGCCCAGGTCCTGCTCCATCCTGGTTGCGTCCATCTTACTGGCCCTCCCGAACAGCTCCCGCTGTGCAACATCGATGATATTGAGATCGGGCCGCAACTCCTGCAATACGGCGATTACCTCGGCCATGGTCGTGCAATCTGCAGAGGAGTCATTGTAGACGTCGTACGAAAGCTTGGGCGCATCCAGTACGGTGGCTACTCCATCGGCGATGTCTGTCACATACGTGAAGGAGCGCCTCTCTTCCCTGTCGCCGACTTCAATAGGCCTGCCCATGACGATGTTTGCAGTCCACTCCTTTAGCAGGGACTGGTTTTCTCGATGGTCGGTAATTCGTTCCATTGGGCCATACGGTGTGCCGAGACGCACGCTGACAGCCTGAAAATCATGTAATTCTCCGTACCGACGGGTTAGCAACTCGCTGGTATACTTTCCGATCGCGTAGAGGCTGCGAGGGTCGGGTAGCGTTTCCTCAGACAGGACCTCGTCCAGGTCTGGACCGTCACCATATACAGAACCAGAACTGACGTAGAGGAAGCGGTCCACCGATAGCTTGCGAGCCAGCTCAAGCATGTTCGTCGTGCCCATCAGATTAATGTCCACAATGGAGCGGCTACGTGACTTCTCTATCTCGGTCATGATGCCTGTGAATACCGCAGCATGCACGATTCTGTCGACACCCGTTCCTGCAGCCCGCTCTATGTCCTCTTGATTCAGGACATCTCCCTGTACGAAGCTCACCTGCGACTTCCAGGGTTCGAGATAGGCCTTGACCATGGCATTTGGCGGCGCGATGTCCAGGGAAACTATGCTATGGCCCTTTATTGCAAGAGCCTTGACGATATTGCTCCCAACAAAGCCTGTTCCACCGGTTACCAGCGTTACCATGGTGCCCTCCCTTTATTATGTCTCGTGGCCAATTCCGACTTCGATCCCGAGAAGCCTTGCCCTAAAGTTGCGTCATCACGAGGATTGTATCCGACAGGCCAATCGCCTTCAATCCCGACATCAGCTAATGACCGGACGAACTTATTTGTGCCGTTTGATTTGTCGTCAGGCCTATCATAAACTCCACGCAACATCCTGCGTCCCTGTGAGGTGAAGAAATGACCATATCCGCCGAAACACTAAAAGCCATGATTCGCGATTTTAAGGGATTTGAATTATCCGACGAAGAGTTGGAACTCGTTCGGCCAGAGCTGGAGAGTTACCTAAGAGAGGTAGAACTCCTTAAAGAACTAGATCTTTCTGGTCTAATGTCTTCGCGACTACTTCGTGCCAAAGAAGAGGGTGATGCAATTGCCTAACGACGATATTATGGAGCTCACAATTGCCGAGCTTGCTCCCAAAATCAAAGCGAGAGAAGTGTCCCCTGTTGAAGTTACCGAGGCGGCCCTGGCAAAGGCCGAACGGCTTCAACCAAAACTGAACTCATTCATCACCATCCTCTACGACCAGGCTCGTGACCAGGCAAGACAGCTTGAGGCCGAACTGATGCGGGGCGAATATCGCGGACCTCTGCACGGAATACCTGTAGGCGTCAAGGACAATCTGGAAACGGCAGGCATACGCAGCACAGTTGGCACCAAGGTACTGGCAAACAACGTGCCAGAGCAGGATGCCTTCGTCGTCACCAGGTGCAGGGAAGCTGGCGCAGTCATCCTCGGCAAAGAAAACATGGAGGAGTTTGCGGCTGGCTCGACCTCCAGTAATATCCACTACGGGGCGGTCCACAACCCCTGGAACCTTGACTACATTCCGGGTGGTTCCAGTGGTGGCGGTGGAGCCAACGTCGCGGCGGGCGTTACCTTTGCGTCGCTGGGCTCGGACCTGGGAGGCTCGGTCCGTGGGCCAGCGCACTGCTGTGGTGTCGTTGGTATAAAGCAGACCTACGGTCGTGTAAGTCAAAGAGGTCTCATGGTCACCAGCTTCAACGGCGATCACGTCGGCCCGATGACTCGCTCAGTGCAAGACAGCGCCATAATGCTCCAAGTAATCGCGGGCTACGACCCTCTTGATCCCAGCACGGTACCCGTACCCGTTCCCGACTTCTCGGCATCTTTGGGAAAGGACCTCAGGGGACTAAAGGTAGGTGTTCCCTCGGACTATTACTTCGATCTGATCGATCCAGAGGTAGAGACAGCAGTGCGGAAAGCCATAGCGGCTCTTGGGGAACTGGGAGTTGAAATCATAGAGGTGTCTCTGCCGAGCATGAAGTATGCAGGTGCCCTTCGCATCGCAGGCATGGCCGACAGCGTCGTCACCCACGAGCCCTACATCAAAAGTAATCGAGAAGACTACGGTCCGACAGTGCTCTATCGTGCCTTGGCGGGCCAGTTTGTTTTGGGTACAGATTACTCCAAGGCGTTGAAGGTCCAACGCATTATTAAGGAGGAGTATGCCCGTGTCCTCCAAGATGTTGACTTCCTGGCTACTCCAACGGGACCAGTGCCAGCGTGGCGAATCGATTCGGATACGGTGACGCTTGATGGAGTAGCCTATCCTTCGAGGGGGCCGGGCTCAGGCATGACAGCGAGGTGCACCAGCCCGAGCAACTCGACCGGACTGCCTGCCATATCCATACCGTGTGGCCTCTCTGAGCAAGGGCTCCCAATCGGTCTTCAACTGATTGGACGCCCCTTTGAGGAGGAGCTGCTATATCGGGCATCCAGTGCATACGAAGCGGTTTCGCCGGTCCTGGGGAAGAGGCCACCCGTTAGCTAATAACGTAGTCCCTTCTGGTGTCGCTGCCCAAAAAGTTAGTTTTAGTTAAGGCGAGGTCAGCCTGATGATTATCGACTCACATGCCTACTGCTTTGAACCAGCTGACAGTGCCAACGGCTATGCCAGCTCCAAGGAGCATCTCCGATGGGTTCAGGCGGGACAGGCTGGGCACTTCATGCCCGCCTTTCGCCTCCGAGATAGGTCGCCTGCATCCTCGGAGGCTCTTGCCCAAGAAGGGGCGAAGGGCCTGTCGGCACCTCTTGATGTAAACCTGCGCATTGACCATGAAGCGGGGCGTGTGGTCTGGACAATCGATGGAGAGGATTACACCAAGCACTACTACCCGCCAAACCTGAGGAACTGTGAATTTACGCCCCAAAGCCTTATTTCAGAGATGGATCACGCTGGGGTCGACATGGCACTGCTCCATACCAACCCCATGCTTGGGAGGGATAGCGCGTACCTCGCAGAGTGCGTCAGGGCCTTTCCCGACCGACTCAGGTCCATGGCCCCTGTGGACGAGTGGCGTCTTCATGACGACATGGACTCGGTTATCGCCGAATTGGCAACCTCGATAACCAGCTATGGTCTGCACGCGATCAAGTTCAATCCAAACACTTATCTTGTAAGCTCCGAACCGTGGGATGACGGCGTTTACCGACCTTTTTGGGAGGCGGCTACATCTCTCAATGTTCCCATCTTCTTTTCGCTAGGCCCAGGCCCAGCAAACCACAAAGGGGAGTCGTCTTCAGAAAATCTAGGCGGTTACCTGGATGAGATGAAGATACTCATGCGGTGGATGGACCGCTATCCAGACGCGGTTTGCAGCATAACACATGGGTTTCCGTATCGCTCCTTCTTAAAGGAGGGCAAGATACGTCTGCCAGAATCGATATGGGAGCCGTTCGACAATCCGAACCTTAGCATCGAGGTCTGCTTCCCGGTACGAATTGGCGATATATTCGACTTCCCCTATGAAGAGGCTAGGCCGACACTAGAGGAGATGGTAAGCCGAATAGGGGCCGATCGACTGATGTGGGGCACGGACATGCCTTTTCAGAATCGGCACTGCACATTTCGTCAGTCCCGTGACTGGATCGAGAAATATTGCGAGTTCCTCACTCTTAACGAAATGGAACTGATCATGGGCGGCACCGCCGCAAGAGTTCTGGGGCTAAAGCCCTCCGACAAAAACAAACAGGAATAAAAAGATGCCGCGAATAAAGATTAATGACACCCTCAACGCCTTTTGCAAAGATTCGGATGCCTATCTCGAAGGGATCGCCGACGGACCACTATCAGGGCTGACCTTTGCCGCCAAAGATATCTTCGACGTGGCTGACCACGTCACCGGCGGAGGCAACCCCGACTGGAAAGCCACTCACGAACCGGCGGAACGCACTGCCTGGTGTGTGGAAAGTCTCGTTCAGGCTGGCGCGACTATGGTAGGCAAGACCATTACCGACGAACTGACTCGCGGTATTTTTGGCGAGAACGCGCATTACGGCACTCCTGTGAATCCCCGTGCGCCTGACAGAGTGCCTGGCGGTTCGTCCAGCGGGTCGGTGTCTGCGGTGGCTGGTGGGCTAGTAGATTTCGCCCTGGGCTCAGACACCGGCGGTTCCGTCCGTGTCCCGTCCAGTTTTTGCGGAGTGTATGGCCTCAGACCTGTAGCGATAAGGGTCCATCTAACCTCCCTCTAGAGAGTAATGCCGGATGCGCTTTAGTAAAGTGTTATAGATTACGGCTCATCTTACGATATGCAGTTTTTATTCTTTTCCAGGAAGCAAGACAATGGCAACCAATGACCTGTTGAAAGTCGTTCAAGACCTTGAGCCCACCATTCGCCGTCACGCACTGGCTGCGGAGGAAAACCGAAAGATGGCCCCAGAAATTATGTCAGCCCTTGTTGACGCTGGCCTTTTCAGGATGTGGGTTCCGAAGGCACTCGGCGGATTGGAGACGCCGCCCAATGAAGCACTCGAAGTTATGGAAGCGCTCGCTCGCATCGATTCAGCAACGGGTTGGGTAGTAAGCAACTGTGTGTTTATATCTACTCTATATCAGTTTCTTCCATCTCCTGTAAGGGAGGAATTGCTAAGCAACCCCGGGGTTGTGACTTGTGGTTCCTTCGTGCCACCAGGAAGCGCACGAGAGACTGACGATGGCTACATCGTGAACGGAAACTGGACCTTTGGGAGCGCATCGCATTACGCCTCAAGCCTAGTGACGTTATCCTTACTGACTAACGAAAATGGAACGGTGATGAGCGAAGAAGGCGCGCCGACAAGTGTCCCGGCCTTCTTCGACCCCAAGAGTGCTACGTTCCTGGACACGTGGTATACTCCGGGGCATAGAGGAACGGGAAGCACCAATTTCACTGTCGAAGATCTTCACGCTTCGCGCGACCATACATTCCTGTTAGGTCCGTGGGAATCGACTGAAGGCCCCTTCGCTGCGCCCCTCTACCGAATGGGCTTGGTAATTGATGCCGTGCGTATATCTCAAGTAGGGGTTGGCATTGCCCAGGGGGCTCTAGAGGACTTTGTCGAACTGGCATCGGCCAAGACCCCCGCCTACACGGCTACCCTCACCGCCGACCGTGCAACCGTGCAAGAACGGGTGGCTAAGGCTCAAGCGTTAATCCAAGCTGCAAGGCACACATTGCACGCGACCGTGGCCGATGGTTGGGAGTCGGTTCAGGACGGTCCCCGAATTACGGGTCAGACGTGTGTGCCAATGGGGCTCGCGGCTTCGTTCGCACTGGACGCCTCCGTACAGGCAGTCGATCTACTATATGAGTAAGGTGGATCGTCAGCGTTTCGGGATGAGTCGTCGCTGCAAAAGCGATTCCGCGACCTACAGACGCTCCGTCAGAATGCGATCTCTTCATGGAGCCGCTACGAATCACTCGGGAAGCTCATATTAGGGCGAGATAGTGACTGGCCATTCTAGCAGTTGTAGGACAGGCTCTAATGGCGTTTAAGTGGAAGTGGGTTTCGTTGGAAGTATGTTCCCGTCCCTCATAGCAGCACGTTCCCATGATGAAATCGCGGAGCGAATCAAGTCTGAGGCCGAAGGTTACATGGAAGGCATTGCGAACCGGATTCAAGCAAAAGGATTGTCCGCTTCCTGGAGAGTATTGGAGGGAGCCCCAGCCCCTCAAATAGTTGATCTGGCGCATGGGATGCCCGAGGATCTAATTGCGATGACCACTCATGGTCGTTCCGGCTTTGTGGCCGGATTGCTGGGCAGCGTTGCCATTTCGGTCATACGCTCCTCAGGTGACCCGGTACTTGTCATACCACCCCCAAGGCCGTAACCTGCCCTCTCCCTTGATGAGTCCTATCTTGAGTACGGAGTGCCTGAATGGAAGGTATTTCATTCTTTCCCCTGTTGATAATCTCAGGACTGGCCTTCGTAGTGCCTGTTATCGCATCACGGTTTCCTGGTGGCATGATTCCCATCGTGGTGGCGGAGATTCTGGCGGGTGTAGCCTTTGGTCGCGCCGGACTGGGATTCATCCATGTAGATGAAAATATCTGGCTGGCATTCCTTTCCCAGTTTGGATTTGCCTACCTGATGCTCCTCTCCGGGCTGGAAGTGGACTTCGGCCTCCTCTCGCGCCTTGGAGGCGAAGGTTCTTCAAGAATGCGCATGCTTCTGGACAATCCGCTAGTGATGGGTCTGGGAATTTTTCTGCTTACGCTCATCGGCGCGGGAATAGGCGCATGGCTGCTATTGGGCGATGTCCCCCTCAGCCACATCTTGCTATTCGGGCTGATTCTATCAACCACTTCTGTTGGAATCGTCGTTCCGACTTTGAAAGAGCGAGGTCTTACCAGACGGCCCTTCGGCCAAGTCATCCTCATGTCCGCTATGGTGGCCGATTTCGCTACCATCCTCCTGATAACTGTGCTGGCGGGAATACTTGCCAACGACAACATATTTCGGATCTCCCTCGTAGCAATGCTTTTCGGTCTCTTCTTCATCGTAACCCGCGTCGGCGCGAGGGTTCAGTTCCATCGCTTCGTACGGCGTCCCATGGAGGAACTTGCGCATGCTACCGGGCAAATCGGAGTCCGAGGTGCAATGGCCCTAATGGTTGTGTTCGTCGTTTTGGCGGAGGCGGTAGAAGCCGAACTGGTGCTAGGCGCCTTTCTGGCAGGAACCGTCATCTCGTCTCTATCGAGGGAAGAAGGCTCTTCCCTGAGGGTAAAGCTAGACGCCATCGGCTATGGCTTCTTCGTGCCCGTATTCTTCATTACAGTCGGCGCCGATTTCAACCTGGATGCCTTGCGAAGCTCTCCTTCCAGCCTTTTACTCGTTCCGGCGCTCATAGGAATAGCCTACGCGGTAAAATTGGTGCCCTCCCTAATACTCAAAACACGGTACTCTTTGCGACAGTCCCTGAGCGCCGGTATACTTCTTAGTTCGCGGCTGAGCCTGATTATCGCTGCATCGGTCATAGGGCTTCGCCTGGGGGTAATTGACGAGGCGACTAACGCCTCCCTGATACTCGTGGCCATAGTTACGTCGACTGTCTCTCCTGCGTTGTTCACATACTTGTTCCCCAGACCCAAGACTGAACAGGGGCGAGCGATCATAGTTGGTGCCGGACAGTTGGGCATGATGTTAAGCGACCGCCTCACAAAGGAAGGCATGAAATCCGTAATAGTGGAAATAGACTATGAAAAGGCCCAGAGTGCCCGCGAGCAGGGCCTGGAGGTGGTTAATGGCGACGGCCTTTCAATCGAGGTACTCGCCATTGCAGGTACTCTGGGTGCTACGGCATTTATACCTGTGACTTCCGATGATGAAACCAACCTCAAGGCTTGTCTGCTGGCACAGGAGAACTTCAACGTTGACAATGTGGTAGCGCGAGTAAATGCCCATGAGCGGGTCGGGGAGTTTGAGCGGGCCGGTATCAAGCCCGTGAGCCGCCCTGTCGCCATCGCTATCGCCATGGACAACCTGGTGCTGAGGCCTGACATCTTCCGTGTTCTGGCTGAGCCTGCCAGCCAGAACGAGTTTCTGGAAGTGCCCCTTCTCAACAGCCGATTTGTTGGGCATCCAGTGGACCAGATTCACCTGCCGGGAGACGCTCTAATCGTGCTTGTTCTGCGAGATGGATTGTCTTTCGTCCCACATCCTGCCACCATCCTGGAGCATGACGACCTGTTGACGATTGCGGGAGACAGGGAATCAGTAGAGGAAGCCCGGCGGCAACTCAGAGATAGAAACGGTCTGGCAACCTCGTCGTAAGCCGATATACAGCTGTCATTCGATTTAGTGCTGAAGTAAAGCCTAATAATTCTTGAGGATGGTTAGAGGAACCGCATGCAAGTTGAGGGTGGGCTGTTTTAGACATCGTAATCATCTTTGCAGCCGCGTTCCTCGGGGGGCTGTCGGCAAGGATGATGCGTTTGCCGATCTTGCTAGGCTACCTGCTAGCGGGGATTGTTATTGGGCCTCACGGGCTGAAGGTTATCGGTAATCTTGATGAAGTGCAGGCCTTGGCAGAGTTTGGCGTAATCCTCCTCCTATTCGCTGTTGGCATTGAGGTGTCATTTCGCGAGCTTCGTCACCTGGGCAAGTCCGTCATCCTAATCGCCCTCGGTCAGATCTTTGTGACCATAGGACTAGCTTTCGCCATCGGAATTCTCATCGGTTGGCTGCCGGAACAGGCGGCAGTCTTCGGATTCGTTGTGTCACTGAGCAGCACCATGGTCGTTCTTAAGACCCTGAATGACCGAGGCGAATTGGGAAGTCTTCACGGTCGCATTCTCACGGGCATCATGCTCATTCAAGACATAGCGTTCATCCCCATGGTGGCTATTCTCCCCACCCTGGGCGGAGAGACCGATGGAATTCTTCTCGAACTTGGGCTTGGCATGGGCAAAGCGGCGGCTGTATTAGTCGCCATCGCCTTGCTAGGGAGCAAAGTCGTACCCTGGCTGATGAATCGAGTAGCCAACCTTGGCTCACGGGAGGTGTTCATCCTGATGTTGGTTGCCGCGATTTTCGTTACAGCGGCTATCACACAGGCGGTGGGCCTTTCGGCGGCCCTGGGCGCGTTTTTGGCGGGCTTGCTGCTTAGTGAGTCAGAGTTCGGGCACAGGGCGCTCTCCGAAGTTATTCCCGTCCGTGATATATTCTCTTCTATGTTCTTCGTGTCGTTGGGAATGCTCATCATCCCCACGTTTCTGGCCCAGAATTACGAGACGGTGCTCATTGTGGTAGCCGTGACTATCTTGGTGAAGTTCGCTGTCACAATGGGACTGGCCCGTGCGTCTGGCTATTTGGCGCGTACGTCACTCCTTTCGGGCCTCGGACTGGGTCAAATAGGGGAATTCAGCTTCATCATCGCTGGCACAGCCATCGCCTTGGGTATCTTTGACAATGACTTCCTCTCGCTGACAGTAGCGTCGGCGGTGTTAACAATGGCGATAACGCCGGGCATTATGGCAGGGGTGCCTGGCATTATTGTCGGTTTGGGGCAACGCGTGCGGTTCCTGGAACGTTTTCAACTTGAGGGGAAGAGTCCGGACGGGCAAATGCAACCTCTGAACGACCATGCCATCATATGTGGTCTGGGTAGAGTTGGATCACTGGTGGCTCAGGCATTGGAGGAACACGAGCTGCCATTTGTCGCCATCGATCTGGATCCTCATGAGGCGACCCAACACCGGAGCCGAGGGGGCACGATCATTCACGGTTCTAGTAGCAGTGAGACAATTCTAGAGGCCGCCCACGTCAAACATGCCAGACTGATGGTCATATGCACCGGCGACCCCGCAGCAACCTATTTGACCGCCCAGCGAGCACTTCAGATGAATCCGGACCTTGATATTGTGGCGCGAGCATTTTGGCGCGAGGAGGGCGAAAAGTTGCAGCGGCTAGGCGTACGCGAAGTTGTGTGGCCTGCAATGGAAGCCGGTCTTGAGATGCTCCGCCACTCTCTCATGCGCTATCGCATTGACACTGCTGAAGTGGATTCCTTGGTCAGTAGACTGCGCGGTCACCTGAGCTTGGGTGCTGAACTCGAACCTGAACAGATTCTGCCGCCCGAAGGCCTCAGTGGAAGGCCTGAATGAAATTCAGAAATCTGCGCCCACTGCTATAGCCTCACTCCTTTCCTAAGGAAGAAGAGGCCAGTGGGAAGACTGTTTTTTAGAGAAGCAAAATGGAACATAGATCGAGGACGACACATCCTCTTGAGAATCCGCCAATTGAACGCATTGTGCGACCATTCCAGGACTTTATTCATAAAGAGGCCTCTGGTGGAATCGTACTAATATTGGCTGCGGTTGCTGCTCTGATATGGGTAAATTCTCCCTGGGAAGACAGCTATCACCAACTCTGGGAGACCCACCTTAAGATCGGTGCGGGAAGCTTTCTACTCGACATGTCGTTGGAACACTGGATCAATGATGCACTGATTGTGGTCTTCTTCTTTGTCGTTGGCCTTGAAATAAAACGCTCAATCCTTGTAGGAGAACTCTCAACTCCCCGACGTGCAGCCCTCCCCGCGATTGCTGCCATCGGCGGCATGATAGTCCCTGCATTGGTTTATCTTAGCTTCAACTCTCTTGGGTCAGAGGGCGGGCGAGGCTGGGGAATTCCGATGGCTACTGACATCGCCTTTGCACTGGGTGTGCTGGCATTATTGGGAAGAAGAATCCCCCTGTCGCTAAAAGTATTCTTATCTGCCTTTGCTATCGCAGACGATATGGGCGCCGTAGCAGTAATTGCAGTCTTCTTCACAGACGAGATATCCTGGGTCAATTTTGGCATCGCTTTTGGTCTTCTCGGGGTGCTGTTAGTTGCCAACCGGCTGGACGTCCGCAACCCCCTGCCTTACATTGCGGTAGGAGTGCTCGTATGGTATTACTTCCTTTTGTCGGGGGTGCACACCACTGTGGCTGGGGTATTGCTCGCTAGCGTGGTGCCGATACGCGTGCGATTAGATGCGGACAGTTTCTATAATCGGGCGCGATATCTTCTGGACGAGTTCAAACGCCACGATGAAGACAGTAACGACATGCTTCCGGCTACCATCGAACAGAGGGCGGCCGTGCAAGCGTTGGAGACCGAATGTCAACATGTGGAATCCCCGCTCCAGCGCATGGAGCACGCGTTTCTTCCGTGGGTAGCATTCCTCATAATGCCGATATTTGGGCTTGCTAATGCCGGTGTCTCCCTGGACAGTGGCCTGGGTTCTGCGTCCACAAGCTCTGTCACGGTGGGTGTATTCGTAGGCCTAGTAGTGGGCAAGAGCATCGGCGTAACATTGTTAGCTTGGCTTGCGGTGCGAACAGGAGTCGCGGTGATGCCACAGGGTGTCAACTGGCGTCAGATGTTTGGAGTGGCGCTACTCGGAGGCATCGGATTCACCGTCGCGCTGTTCATAACAAGTTTGGCATTTGCGGACGATGCGCTGATCGCGGACGCTAAAATTGGGATACTGGCGGGTTCCATCGTCGCTGGAGCAGGCGGCTGGATCGTACTCAGGATGACGTCATCGCACAATTAGGTGCAATACAACAGGCCGCTTCTGTCCACATTTGGGTATTTCTCCGATTGGTGCAAGACCCTGCTATTGGCAGGGAGGATTCTAAGCAAGAGTGCCAAGTACCATAGCCTGCGCAGATTACATAGGCACGCCCGGGTGCCATGTGGGGTATACCTAGCGCCAAATCTAGAGGAAATTAACGAAAGCTCCTCCTGCATACGTTGTATGCCGAGTGTGCTCCATAACCGGACCGCGTGCGGCCAACCTGCCCCTTGGCCGAATGCAGGCTCTCCACAAAGACTTCCTTTTGGCACGGAGACTTTCAATCCGATGAAGCTGGTTGGAAACGTGCGAAAGGAACAAAGGATATTATGCCGATCCGCATAACAAGCCGCGATAAGTCCAGCATCTCGGTGGGCAAGCGGATAATTCGCCAGTCACGACCGATTCGATTCTTGTTTCTCAGGCGTCTTTGTAGACCGTCAGCGAAAGTGGGACACAAATGGACCTGAAATTAGTGGAGACTATAGGCAGGTAGAGTGAGCTCCTGAAAGAGGGAT
>MUCK01000030.1 GCA_002816705.1 SAR202 cluster bacterium Casp-Chloro-G4 | reverse complement strand
GTGCGATTCTGCACGCCTGACAGACGCCTCGTGCTCTATCCAACTTGGCTACGGCCTGGCCACCGCGCGTCCTTCGAAGCGACTCGTAGATTGCCATCTGCTGGGGAGGAATATTGGGAGTTAGCTGCTTCCTGGCCTCTAGAAGCTGAGCTAAATCCTTCTCCAGCGCTTCCTGGCTCTGCCTGAGCAAAGGAAGCTGGCTTTCCCGTTGGGCCTCCAGACTTTCCAGCGTTTTGAGAGCATCGTCTCTGCCAACCTGGAGATCCTCCACCACCACCATAAGCTCCAGAAGACTGTCCTCTTCCTCCGCCAACTGCGCCTGCAGGTAACCCAGCTCTTCTTCGAAGGCTGTTAACTCTCTGGCGTTGGTTATGCCGCCGCCATAGAGTTTGCGTTCTACATTCTTAACCTTCTCCTGGACTTGCTGCGCTGCCAACTGAGCGCCGTTTCGGGCCTTGCTCTGGGCCTCCACCTGCGCTTCCAACTGGCCTGCCTTCTGTCTGGCCACAGCGATTGGCCTATCGTCGGCAAGTCTCGCTTGGACATCTTTGAGGGCGGCATCTTTCTCAGCCATCTCAGTATCTGTTTCCTGGAGGTCATACAACTGCTTAGTGGAGACCATTAACGCCTCTCTTATCGCAGCGAGGGCAGGAAGACTGTCACTCGCCTTGATTCTAAGACTCGATGCGGACACACTGCAAAGCGGTGTAGCGTTCCAATTTCACGCAATACGAATGCCCGCGCAAGCCGAATTATTTGGGCCTTGAAGTTATATGGATAATACCAATATACGGAGGCCGCCGCATCCACCGGTCTAATTCGGTATTATTTAGCTAGTGGATGGCACGGAATTGATGTAACATTTGCCTGTTTGACTGCTTATTCACATAACAGCCTATTCAATTACAACGTGACAAAGGAATAACCAATTGATGGAATCCCAGCGAAATATTGACAGGATGCCGAAAACGAAGATTGTGTGCACTCTTGGGCCTGCTACAGAGTCGGAGGAAAAGATCGAGGAACTCATCCTTAGCGGGATGACAGTAGCCAGGTTAAATTTCTCCCATGGTGACCTGGATACCCACAGAAACACTTTCCACCGAGTTCGACAGGCATCTGCAAAGCTGGGCATTCCCGTAGGAATCATGGTGGACGTGCCAGGTCCGAAGTACCGCACCGGTCCTACCATACCTGGCGTCTTGGACGTTAAAACCGGCGATGAAGTCACCCTTACCAGCAGAGACCTCACAGGGGACTATCATCTTATTTCCGTCGCTCCCCCAGGGCTTCATAGGGATGCCACGGTGGGACGCCCCATACTTTTGGACGACGGACTTATTGAGTTGCTGGTGAAGGAGATCGAGGGCGAAGACGTTAGGTGCGAGATAATCGTCGGCGGCCGAATCACGGAACGCAGAGGTGTAACCACTCCAGGCAAAGCGCCGTCCCAACCATTTCCCGATGCCCGGGCTAAGGAGGCTCTGAATTTTGCCTCCGAATATGGGGCCGACTTCGTGGCCCTCTCTACGATTACAAATGCAGACGACGTGGTGCGCGGAAGGGCGTACCTGGAAAAGGATAATCCCAAGGGCTACATCATCTCTAAGATTGAGCGCGCGGAGGCCCTGGACCATCTGGACAGTATCATCGAAGTTAGTGACGCCATCATGGTGGCACGGGGAGACATGGGAGTTGAAGTTCCCCTCTCTCGAGTGCCGATCATACAGAAAGACCTGATCAGGCGTTGCAACCTGGCTGGCAAACCTGTCATAACGGCAACGCAGATGCTGGAATCAATGATCAGATCCGCGATACCCACCAGGGCTGAGGTCACCGACGTCGCCAACGCGATTTTCGACGGCACCGACGCCATAATGCTTTCCGGAGAAACGTCGGTGGGCCTGTATCCAATCGAGGCCGTCAAGGTAATGGCTCAAACAGCGCTGGAGGCAGAAAAGGCGCTGCCATACGAGTCCATTATTCTGGAAAAGGGAAGGCAGACCGAGGGCGCATCTGTGGCGGACGCTATCAGCTACGATGCAGTGCGCACAGCTTTCCAAATCAAAGCCAACCTCATCATAACCTTTACGGAAGGCGGGGTAAGCGCGGGACGTGTGTCCAAGTATCGCCCCCTGCCCAAAATACTGGCCCTGACTGCAAACGAGGAGGTGCAGAGGCGTCTGACATTGCGGTGGGGCGTCATAGCCATTCCCCTCGGTGACATCGAGAACGTCGAGGACTTCTTCGCAGCCGGTGCCTTGTTTGCGAAACAGGTTGGCGGGGTTTCATCCGGCGATACCGTGGTACTGGTCGCAGGGGTTCCCATCGGGGTTGCCGGCAGCACGAATCTTCTCCGGGTCATGACCATCGTATAAGCGTCCTTCTTGATTACTGGGGACAGAAAGCCGCTACAGGCCCAGCTTACGACGACCTGTACTGGCGAACCTCAGATACCCTGGCGTATGGAGACGGCCATCCGGTGAATTCCTCGTCCAAAGCCGCCCTTGCCTGGTGCGGCCAGTAGGGATTACGCAGAAGCTCCCGTCCCAGTAGCACCACATCGGCTTCTCCGTCGGCCAGAACTTTCTCGGCCTGCTCTGGCGTGGTTATAAGACCCACGGCGCCTGTAAGGATGTCTACGTCCTTCCTGATGCGCGACGCGAACTGGACCTGGTAGCCCGGATACGGCTTCAGCGTCTGGTCTGGCGAGTTGCCTCCGGAGGAGCAGTCGATGAGGTCCACGCCCTCTTCGCCAAGCCAACGGCAAAGCTCCACGCACTCGTCCACATCCCATCCACCCTCCACATACTCCGTGGCGGACACGCGAACGAACAGCGGCATGCTTTCTGGAATTGTGTTGCGTACTGCCTTCACCACCTGAAGAGTAAACCGTGCTCGATTTTCCAACCCGCCGCCGTAATGGTCCTGCCGCTTATTGGACATCGGTGACAGGAACTCACAAGCCAGGTATCCGTGCGCCATGTGCAACTCAATGGCCCGCATCCCAACATCTACGGCCCTATTCGCGGCGCTAACGAAGTCGGCCACAATCGCGTCTATGTCTTCTATGCTAAGCTCCTTCGGCTTCCCCCAGGAGTCCTCATAGGGCAAAGGACTGGGGCCTACTATTTCCCAACCGCCCTCTTGCAGGCCCAGGTACGCGCCGCCTTCCCACGGACGCTTGTGCGATGCCTTTCGCCCGGCATGGGCAAGCTGAATCGCCGGGGTGCTCCCCCTGCTATCGATGCTCTCCACTACCTCGCGCAAGGGTTCCATCTGGCCGTCCGACCATAGACCGAGGTCCCACGGGGTAATGCGTCCCTCCGGCTGGACCGCAGACGCCTCCACCATTACCAGGCCTGCGCCGCCGACCGCTCTGGTGCCGTAGTGCACGAGGTGCCACGGACCGCACTTGCCATCCTCGGTATCCGACGAGTACTGGCACATAGGGGAGACGAATATCCGATTCGGTATAGTCTCGCCCCTTATTTCTATGGGAGTGAAAAGCTTGCTCATTTTATCTCCGAAAGTTTTTTGCTATGCCAAGCAGGTAAGGTGAAACTGCACTTGCTACGGCAAAAGGTTTTCCCTTTAGGCCCA
The DNA here is from genome assembly GCA_002816705.1 of SAR202 cluster bacterium Casp-Chloro-G4. Classification (GTDB taxonomy): domain Bacteria; phylum Chloroflexota; class Dehalococcoidia; order Lucifugimonadales; family JADFKI01; genus Casp-Chloro-G4. The sequence goes on along the minus strand of MUCK01000030.1, from coordinate 10,492 downwards.
ATTCGGGCCAAATAATAACACACCCGTCGCGATATACCATTCTTCAATCACATGAATTCAATTATCCGTAATCTTTCACGGGAGTCCGGCAGGAGAGGGGGTGACGCGCCACGCACTATACGAGTAGCGCGCACTGTCGGAAGACGAGAGGAGGCCCAGACTATGACTTCGGAGCGCAGAAAACTATACAGTCAGACGATATTGGAGACTGCCATGACTCCCCAAAACACCACCGTTACCACAATCATCGCCACCAGCGTAAGCACCCGCACAGGCTGCGTTTCGACCTGCAGATGCTGTCCCAATTTTGGCACTCGCGATAGCGGCCTGACCAGCAGCGACGAAATCACGAACAGGTAGAACACTGCGGATGTGTAGAAAGTCGTCCAGAACAGAACGCCGAGCCAGGGGCGATTTCCACCAAAGAAAAAGGCCGCCTTCCAAAAGTCCGGGAGCTCGCCAAGCACGAGCGGTAAGTACAGGAAGATGGCGGCCGAAAGCAGTAAGTCCAGCACCAGCAAGCCGAGCAGCGAGTACCAGGACGCTTTCAGCCCACGTCTCAAGACCCATCGAGTTTCCCAAAGCGATGCGCTGTCCGCGAACATGTTGAACGCAACGAAGGCAAACAGCGTGGGGCCAGTCGCGTCCAGTTCCGCCCTGAATGAGTCCAGAACATTGGGTATAAGCAAGGCTGCTCCGGTTCCCGCAATGACTATAAAACCCAGCGACCACGCCAACGCCCTCTGGGGTCGTACCGGCATATGATAACCCCTCGAAAATAAGAAGACGATGCCGAAGACGATGGGGAGGGCCATGCCGAGGACAATGCCGAGAACGCCGGTGATGCCATCGCCGACGCGGTCAATAATGCCGCCGAAGCCGAAGATGCCGATGATGCCGACGGTGATGCCGAGTACGATAAGTTCTATCGCACCTTATTTTGACAACCACCTGCCGAACGGAACGCCAATGGCAGAACCCAATGCAAGCCCTATCGCCGTCAGAAGGGCTTCGGGTGCGGATGCAGCGAAGGCTTCCTCACCCACGAACGAAGGAGATAGAATCGCGGTCAACAATAACGGCGACAGTATTAGTCCCATCCATATCGCGTCCTCAAAGGCCGTCTTATTCGCGGCAAATATCCCGTCGAACAGCCTGTTAAACGCGCCGTTGGTCTTGCGCACCCATCTGTGTGGGGGACGCATTACGAGGTCGTTCAGGTAACCGCCCAGTTTCATGCGCGAGCCATCGTCTATCACTCGATGCAAAAGCTCGCCGAGGCCTAATATAAGAGCGCATAACCCGCAATATGTGCCAAGAGTTCCAAATTCCATACGTGGAATGATACTCCGTATTGAATTCGAGGTTCAACGACGTAATTAAGGAGACGTCTGGTTGCGTAATCCGTCAACCCCATGGCGACATCAAGCTCTCTGTCTGCCCCAAATGCCTCGGGGCGACTGCGGTGAAAGTAGCGCATTGGCCAACATCGGCGATACAAGGCTCCAGGGCGTTAGACATCTCCGCAACGGCAGAGTAAAATTGTCCCAGGCCCTTGGTTGAAGCAGGGCTGGGAGGACACAAGTGCTACGGCTTTTCAACACTCTTACCAAAACATCCGATGAGGTACGCCCCATAGAACCTGGGGTTGTGAAGATGTACACGTGCGGACCGACGGTTTACCGCGATGCGCATATCGGTAATCTTCGTTCGTACCTTATGGCGGACTGGATACGTCGGGCGCTGCTCGCACAGGACTTGCAGGTGGTCCACATCAAAAACATTACAGACGTGGGTCACATGCGACAGGAAGTGCTGGAGCGTGGGGAAGATAAGGTCGTGGCCGCTGCCTTGGCCGAAGGTAAGACTGCGGAAGAGATTGCCCAGTTTTACACGGACCGGTTCCTCAGCGATGAGAAAAAGGTCAACATTATGCCCGCGCATGAGTTCCCCAAGGCGACGGACCACATCGAAGGGATGGTTGAAATCGTCGAAGAACTGATTCGCAAAGGTCTGGCTTACGAAGTACAGGGCAATGTCTACTACGAAGTCAGCAGCTTCCCTGATTACGGCCAACTCTCCGGCAACATTAATGAGGCAGAGCTTCTAGAAGCGGTCCGCGTGGACGTCGATCCCCTCAAGCGCGACGCCAGAGACTTCACGCTTTGGAAACAGGCTGAGCCTGGCAGAATTCTTAAGTGGAGCAGCCCCTGGGGTGATGGCTTCCCCGGCTGGCACATAGAGTGTTCGGCTATGTCCATCAAGTACCTGGGTAAAAAGTTCGACCTGCACACCGGCGGCGTAGACAACATCTTCCCTCACCACGAGGGCGAGATAGCGCAAAGCGAAGGCTTCACAGGGGAGCCCGTCGTTAACATCTGGACCCACGGTCAGCACCTGCTGGCCGATGGCGTGAAGATGTCCAAGTCGATGGGTAACTCCTTCATACTGTCAGACATCGAAGCCCAGGGTATCGACCCATTAGCTTTCAGATATCTATGCCTTACTGCCAAATACAACACACGACTCAACTTCACGTTCAGCTCGCTAAAGGCGGCTCAACGAGGTCTGTTAAGGCTGCGCAATATGGCGTGGCAGTGGTCCATGCTGCCTTCCCAAAATGGCCAGAACGAGTCGGACATCACCGAGTGGTACGGCAAGTTCATGGACAGGGTAAACGACAATCTGGACCTACCCGGCGCGCTGGCCCTGACGTGGGAGATGGCGCGTTCGGATATGCCTGGTCAGGCCAAGCTCGCGGCCATGAAACGCTTCGACGCCATTCTTGGCATGGACCTGGACAGCGCTGAACGGACGTACAAGGTCCCGCAAGAGGTCCATTCGCAAATCAGCGACCGCTCCGATAAGCGGACCAAAGACGACTACCAGAACGCCGACGCCATCAGAAGCGCCTTGAGCGAGGATGGCTACGTCGTTCAGGACTCCCAGGGCGACACCAGGGTGCGGCCCAAGACGGACTGGGAAAAACGCGAAGAGGCTTGGCACAGCTTTTCGTCGTCAGTCGAGGTGCCGTCCTTAGTAGACGAGCCTGACGCCACGGAGCTAACCATCGGCATGGTGGCGTGCAATTACCTGGGGGACGTTCAGCGATGCCTCGAAAGCGCCCTGAACTGGGTAGGCGAAAGGCCACTGGAGGTGTTGATCGTAGACAACGGCTCTGCGGACGGGACCGACAAGTGGCTGGAGGAAAAGGCCGCTACCGAGCCAAGGCTACGAGTAATTCATACCGACCATGTGCTAGGGGAGGGCGCTGCCAAGAACATCCTCCTGAAGCAGGCCCGTGGCAAAACTGTGGTTATGCTGGATACAAGCGTTGAGATTTCAGGCGATATCTTCGGGCCTATAGATGATGCGCTGGGAGACAGCACCATCGGGGTAACAGGCCCGTTTGGCTTACGCACCAACGATCTGCACCACTTCCATGACGGGGAGGGCGAATCTGGCTTTATGGACGCGATGCAGGCATACTGCTTCGCATTCAGAAGGTCCAGACTAAAGGACGTTGGTCTTCCAAGGGAGACCTTCCGCTTCTATAGAAATCTGGATCTGGATTATAGCTTCCAATTCAAAGACAAGGGCTATAAGATAGTTGCGGATTCTAGCTTGCCGGTGCAGTTACACGAACATCGAGTATGGTCCGCTTTGGCCGAGGGCGAGCGAGACGAATTGAGCAAGAAGAACTACCGGCGTTTCTTGGACAAGTGGGGGGATCGGGCAGATCTGCTGATAAGCAGTGACCACGATCATTCTCACCACACCCATTAAATCCAAACTGTTCAGGCAATAAATTTGATCTATAAACGACCCCGGCGTACCGGGGTCGTTTTTCTCGCCTGCAATTATCGGAGAAACTGTTGACTATAACCTTACTGTGGCTCCAATTGGGCGGAGCCGCTCTGATCATATTGTTCGCGGCCAATTTCCTGGCGAAGTCGACAGACGTTATCGCAATCAGGACGGGATTGGGAAGGTCCTTCATAGGCGTAGTGTTGCTCGCTACGGCAACCTCAATGCCGGAGCTTGGGATGGGCGTAAGCTCTATCATGCTGTTCGACGCACCGGACCTGGCTGCCGGAGACGCCTTCGGCAGTAACGTCTTCAACCTGCTGATTATCGGACTTCTAGACCTCTTCTGGCGAAACGGCCCCATTCTGAACCGTGTGAGTACCACGTCAGTTGCCTTGGGCGCCCTTGGCATAATGTTAATTTCTATAGCAGTGATCGGTATGTTTATCCATGGCGCCACCGATTCCCTGAGCTCTCTGGCTATCAGCCCTGTAACCGTAATCATGTTCTTGGTTTTTCTTGGCGCCATGTACATGATCTATGCGATCGAAAAAAAGCAAGACTCACCAAAAGATGACAATGACGCTCCGCTTTACGTGGGAGACAGCCTGCCCAAGTCAATTGCGATCTATGTTACCTCAGCAATAGTAGTGATAGGTGCCGCAGTTTGGTTAGCGAACATAGGCGACGGCCTTACCCACATCATGGGCTGGGACGCTAGTTTCGTCGGCACGCAGTTCCTGGCATTCAGCACCTCATTGCCGGAGTTGGCTGCATCGTTCGCAGCCATACGTCTTAACGCCCCCGAATTGGCTATTTCCAATGTTCTCGGCAGCAACCTGTTCAACATGGGCTTCATCCTGTTTATAGATGACATTGCGCTGATACATCAGCCGTTGTGGGAAGCTGTGTCTCCAATACATATTATGACGGCGCTGTTCGCCATCCTGATGACAGCAGTGGTCACGGTAGCGTTAATTACTCACGGACGGAACAGGCCGCATAGTTTCATTACGATTGAGGCATCCGTGCTAATTGGCCTCTACATCATCTCCAGCCTTCTTGTATTCAATCTGGGATAAACGCCCTGCCGTAGTGTGTCTCCTTGACACCACACGCGGCGCGGAATACATTAGCCCCCGGATGAGCTAATCCCCAAATTTACATCGCAGGAGACGCACATGTTCTTCGAACTAAGAGAGTACCGCACGTTACCGGGAAAACGCCAAGACTGGGTAGACTACATGGAGCAGATTATTATCCCCTTCCAGGTATCCAAGGGTATGGTGATCCTTGGCAGCTTCGTGGGCCAGGAAGAGGACGATCTGTACATCTGGATCCGACGATTCGAAGACGACGCTGAAAAGGAACGACTATACGAGGCCGTCTATGAGAGCGATACCTGGAAAAATGAGATCGGCCCGAAAATTCCAGGCATGATGGACCGCACCAAGATAGTGGTCCGAAGAATCGAGGCCTCTTCAAGATCGGTGATCCAATAACAGTACCCCCTAATTAATCGACGTCGGCGAGGCTACAGCGAAAATGTCACCCGCACTTCAACTGGTTAACGCCGACGTTCGGGGACTTGCCGACGCAATTATCACGGCTACAAAGAGTAGCCCCGTCTTCGTTTCCGGAAACTTCGCCAGGGCGATGGACCTGAAAGTTGAAGCCAATCCGCCACTTGAGGCGAAAGTCATCGACTGTCAGGGGCTTCCGCTTACGTATGGCTTCGTTGACGCCCACTGCCACGTTATGGCCTACGCCTCCAGCTTAACCGCCGTCGATTGCCGCCCGTCGGCGGTCTCTTCCATCACTGCTCTCAAAGAGGCAATACGCAGCCGAGTGTCGGGCACACCAGAAGGGCATTGGGTGCGCGCTACTGGCTACAGTGATTTCGATCTATCAGAGAAGCGCCATCCAACCCGTACTGACCTCGATGAAGTTGCGCCGCACCATCCCGTTCGGCTTAATCATCGCTCCGGCCATGCCATCGTCCTTAATAGCGCGGCGCTGGCTGCCGTCGGGATTTCCAACGTTACAGATGAGCCACCAGGCTGCACAATTGACCGCGACACTCTGACCGGTGAGCCCACTGGACTGCTTCTGGAAATGGAAGATTTCGTCCGCGCCAGGGTTCCAGGGCCAACCGTGGAGGAGTTGCGGACGTCTATGCGCTTGGCCAGCAACAGCTTCCTTTCCAATGGCATCTTGTCGGTCTGCGACACCTCTCCAGGCAATTCTGTCGAGACTTACGACACCTTCAAAGAAATGCAAAGTGGCGGATATTTCCTTCCAGCCTTGACCATGATGATAGGTCCCAGCCATCTGGACGACTTCGTTGAGAATGCATTGCCTATGAAATTGGGAACAGGAATGCGGAATATCGGCCACGTCAAGATAATGCTGACGATGAGCGGTGGAACGTTGTCGCCTTCGCAGAGCGAACTAACTAGCCTGATCTCCAAGGCCCACTCGCTGGAATACCCTGTAGCAATCCACACCGTGGAGGCAGCCGCTCTAGAGGCAGCCCTCAACTCCCTGGAGGATGCCACGCCGTTGCCCAACCGCTACTGGAGAGACCGTATCGAGCATTGCTCCGAATGCCCACCGGAATTAATAAGCAAAATGGCCCGTTTGAATGTGGCAGTCGTAACCAATCCGGCATTCCTGTACCACAGCGGCGACCGCTATCTTGCTGAGACAGAGGGATCCAAAATCCCTTGGCTTTACAGAGCGAAGTCTCTTGTGGAATCCGGCATACGTGTCGCGGCGGGGTCCGATGCCCCAGTGACTGACCCCAATCCCATTATCGGGATTTACAGCGCCATTACTCGCCGCTCGATTGGAGGCAAGCAGATAAACGCTGAGGAAGGCCTCAATCTAAAGCAGGCGTTAACCATGCACAGCCGGAGGGTAGTCGCCAAAGATCAGGACAACTACCGTTCTGATCAATACCGGAGAGGACACCTTACTGGCAACTTGATATTGCTGGACAGACAGCTAAACGAGGACGACCCCGAGGAGATTCTGAAAACCAGGGTTGCTATGACCATTCTTAATGGCAAAATCGTCTACGAGGGCTAGACTCTCCTGGTGGTCACGTAGGCGATGATCTCTTCCAACGAATCGCGGGAAGGATTCTTGGGAAGCGACATGAGGCTGCTCTGTGCCTTGCCACAAAAGTCACGGGCAACATCGTAGCATTCGTTCAGAATCGAGGTGTCCTGAGCCATGTCCACGGCGCGGCGCAGTAATGCCTCGTCGTTGGGATGCTTAAACAGCTCAGAAATGCCGTTTTCGTTGGGATAGCGTTCCATGGCTTTCAACGCGGGCAGCGTAAGAATGCCGTGGGCGAGATCGCTGCCCACCGGCTTGCCAATCTCTTGCTCCGTCCCGTCGAAATCCAAAATGTCGTCGACTATCTGAAAGGCCATGCCCAGGTTGTACCCGTAGTCCCGCAGCGACCCCACATAGCTCTCCGAAAGCCCACTGAGTACTGCGCCAGACTCGCTGGCGGTGGTAAACAGCGACGCAGTCTTGTGGTATATGCGGTCGAAATACTGCTCCATCGTCTGGTTGGGATTGAAGATGTCCGACATCTCCTGAAGCTCGCCGCTTGAAAGCTCCATGATGGTCTCGGCAAATCGCTTGATGACCCTCACGTTACCTGTCTCGCAAACGAAGGTCGCAGAGGCCGCGAATATGTAATCGCCCACCAGCACAGCAGCGTTGTTCCCCCAGAGATTGCTTACAGTGGCTCTCCCGCGCCTCAACGCAGAGTCGTCAACCGTATCGTCGTGGATAAGCGTGGCGATGTGCAGCATCTCCACCGCCGTTGCCATAGTCTCCGTGAGAGTCTCGTCGTGAGGATTGAAGTTGGACGTCAACAGGGTTATAGCAGGGCGCATCCTCTTACCCGGCGCAGAGAACACGTGGTCCAACAGCTGAGATAGCAGAGGAAAGCGTTGATTGGCCATTTGCTTCAGACCGTCGACGACGCCATCAAGCCTTTCCTGGACTGGTTGGTATAAGGATGTTGCCTGCAATAGCTTTTTCCCTTTGAACTATAATTATCCGCTTATCCGCTGCGCCTCAGCCTCGATGAGTTCCTCATCCAGCTTCACGAACAACGGTGTTGGTTTCTCTACTGGTTGGCCGGGAGCCAACTGGTTGCGGTCCCAGTTCCACCCAGCGTCCTGCGTGCTTCCCTCAAGCCCTAACATTAAGTGTATCTTATCCGAGCTGAAGGGCAGGTAAGGGCACAACGCGGTCTTTAAACAATTAATGACAGCCAGACTGACCCACAACGTCCGCGCGGCATCTGCCTTGTCTTCTTTGACGGCTTTCCACGGAGCCTTCTGGTCCAGGTATCGGTTGGCGGCCTGGGCCAGTCCCATGCCTGCGCTCAGGCCCTGACGAAGGCGCACCGCCTCGATTTCTGTGCCGACGGTATCCAGTCTCGCCTGGGCCTCATCAAGAAGCTCGCGGCTCACGTCATCCAACTCGCCGGGATCCGGCACCTTGCCGTCGAAATTACGGTTCACCATCGACAAAACGCGGTGCACCAGATTTCCAAATGTCGCCACAAGCTCATCGTTGTTGCGACGAACGTACTCTCGCCACGAGAAATCAGAGTCCGAAGTCTCCGGCAGGTTCGCCGACAGCACGTACCTGAGCGGGTCAGGGTCGTACCTGTCCAGATAGTCTGGCACCCACACGGCCCAGTTCCTGCTGGTGGATAGCTTGAACCCCTCCAGGTTGAGGTACTCGTTGGCGGGAACGTCGTATGGCAGGTTAAGGCCCTCGTAGCCTAGCAGCATAGCGGGCCATATTATCGTGTGGAAGGGAATATTGTCCTTGCCCATAAAGTAGTAAGCCCGGCAATCGCCCTGCCAGTAGTCTTTCCATGCATCCGCATTGCCACTGCTCTCAGCCCATTCGATGGACGCAGACAGGTAACCCACGACCGCCTCAAACCAGACGTACAGTCGCTTGCCCTCATATCCTTCCAACGGCACGGGAACGCCCCAGGAGATGTCCCGGGTGATGGCCCTGTCGTGCAGACCACCTTCCAGGAAGCCTATGGTGAAGTTGCGAACGTTGGACCGCCAGTGGTCCTGTTTCCGCACCCACTCCAACAGCTGCTCCTCAAAAACGCTGAGCCTGAGGAAGAAGTGCTCCGTTTCCCTGAACTCCGGGGGGTTGCCGCAGATCTTGCAGACAAGGTCTATCAGGTCCTTGGGATCGAGCGTGCGTCCGCAGTTGTCGCACTGGTCACCCCTGGCGCCACCATGCTTGCAATGGGGACACGTTCCCTCCACGTAGCGGTCAGCCAGGTAACGGTTATCGGTCAGGCAAAAGGGCTGGACCATGGCGTCCTTGTAGATGTAGCCCTTCTCGTGGAGCCTCAAGAACATGTCTTGCGCAACGCGAGTGTGATTGTCGGTATGCGTCGTGGTAAACAGGTCGAAAGTTATACCCAGACGTTTCCAGTCGTCCAGAAACTCAGCCTGGTACTGGCTGAAAACATCCTCCGGGGTCACGCCGCGCTCTTCCGCAGATATAGTAACCGGAGTGCCATGGGCGTCGCTTCCCGACACCATCAGAACGTCGTTGCCCTTCATGCGATGGTACCGGGCGAAAATGTCGGCCGGCAGGTATGTACCGGCGATGTGTCCTATGTGGGCGGAGCCATTGGCATAGGGCCAGGCCACCGCGACCAATATGCGCTCAGACATTGCAGAATTTACCCACAAAAATCAGCTTATTTGCCTGTGTATAGTATCACAGATGATAATCAGAGGTCCTCGTTATGGTGTTTTTCGGCGCGGGGTACCGCCGTCATTTTGAGATGCCACCCACAGGGAATACACCCGACTCCTGGATAGACCGGTGGCCTCCACGACAGTGGAAACCGCTTCTTTGGACCGAACATTCTGGCCACGCAGGTCTGAAAGCATTTGTTTGGCAGTATCCTCTGACGCGGCATCGTCATGGGCATTGAATTGCGCGCCTTCGATGACCAGCGTAATCTCGCCCCTGGGTTCGGAAAAGTGCTCAATCGCCTCGGATATGGCCCCATTGAAGACCTCCTCGTGGAGCTTCGTTAGCTCCCGGCACACGGCGATGCGTCTATCTCCCAGCGCCTGCTGAAGATCCGCCAAAGAAGCCTGCAACCTGTGGGGCGTCTCCAGGGCAACTAGCGCGTGGGTAGTTGCCGCCATCGAGTCCAAAAGCTTTAGTCTAGTAGACTTGCGCCTGGGCAGAAATCCAAGGTAGGTGAACTGCTCCAGCGGAATGCCTGCCACTGAGATAGCCGTGGTTACAGCTGAAGGCCCTGGCACGGCCTCTACCTCAAAGCCAGCCGCCCGTGCCGCCTCAACCAGATGGTGTCCAGGGTCGTTTATCCCAGGCATACCTGCGTCGGAAACCAGAGCGATGTCCAAACTTTCCAACTCTATCAGCAGCTTGGGTATCGTAGCCGCTCGATTATTTTCGTTGTAACTGAGAAGGCGAGTGTGGATCTCGAAGTGGCTCAGTAGTTTGCGGGTTACTCGGGTATCCTCTGCAGCGATTAAACCCACCTCTTTAAGTACACGGATGGCCCTGAGTGTAATATCCTCCAGGTTGCCGATCGGCGTGCCGACTATGAAGAGTTTGGGCATAATTACCTTTGGCG
>MUCK01000029.1 GCA_002816705.1 SAR202 cluster bacterium Casp-Chloro-G4 | reverse complement strand
TTATCCCTCTTTCAGGAGCTCACTCTACCTGCCTATAGTCTCCACTAATTTCAGGTCCATTTGTGTCCCACTTTCGCTGACGGTCTACATATGCGGGGCACTTGGACGTCGGCAATTCCACCTAAATCCAGTACCACGCTAACCCGATGTCTTTAATTTATATGAACATGGTGAAATAACTTATGTAAATGAAGTGAACTATGAGGACAGATCGTGAACAGGTATGACAATGGTTTCTTCCGTAAAAAAGGATTATGAGCCTCTTGAAGCCTCGAATAGAGCTTTCTTACGAATGCTGGCCCATTTTAAGAACTGTAAAATATGATGTAGCTAAAAGGTACAAATAATAGGCGACCACCTGATATTTCAAATGGTCGCCTACGCCCAATTTTGGGGGCCTAATTGCCGAAGCTCAAATCCAAATGGTAGCGCTAATTGATTGAGATTAGCCAATCCGCTCAAATATGGTAGCAACTCCCTGTCCGCCGCCGACGCACATGGTGACGAGTCCCAAATTATCGTCACGCAACGCCATCTCTTCCATGAGCTTCACCGTCATGATGGCGCCAGTGGCCCCAACGGGATGGCCCAGGCTTATGCCGCTACCGTTTACGTTGGTCTTGTCCATGTCCATGTCCAGTTCGCGTATGCAGTACAGGGCCTGAGATGCGAAGGCCTCGTTTAGCTCGATAAGGTCAATATCACCCATATTCATACCGGCCTTGCCCAGCGCCTTGCGCACCGCCGGCACAGGTCCCGTGCCCATGATTGCGGGCTCCACGCCTGCTACGCCACGGGTGTGCCATCGAAGCTTGGCTTTCAGACCCAACTCGGCCGCCTTGGCAGCGGACATCATGACCACCGCAGCAGCGCCGTCGTTAATGCTCGATGCGTTGCCTGCCGTCACGGAGCCGCCGTCCTTGAACACAGGCCTGAGCCCAGCTAGCCTCTCCAGAGTTGTGTCCTCGCGAGGTCCCTCGTCCAGCGTTACGACGATAGGGTCGCCTCTTCGTTGCGGTAACGTCGCCTCGGTAATCTGCGATTCGAATCTGCCTTCTTTAACGGCCTTTACGGCCCTCTGATGACTAAGCAGGGCCAGCTGGTCCTGGTCCTCTCGGCTTACGTTGAAGCGGTCGGCCACGTTCTCGGCGGTTACGCCCATATGGTAGCGGTTGACCGGGCATCCCAGACCTTCAACCAGCCCATCCCTAAGGTTCACATCGCCCATACGGAGGCCATCGAACCGCGCTCGGTGGTCCAAGAGGTACGGCGCCTGGCTCATGTTCTCCAGCCCACCGGCGACCACAATTTCCGCCTCGCCACTGCGTATTAGCAACGCTGCCAAATTGATGGCTTCCAGGCCGGACGAGCACTGGCGATTGATTGCAATGGTCGGCGTTTCTTCGGGAATGCCGGACTTCAGCGTGGCGAGCCTCGCCGCGTAGCCAGCCTCAGCAGCCTGCAGCGCGTTACCCAACACCACCTCGTCCACCTGGTCCGGGCGAATGCCGGCGCGTTCCAGGGCAGCCTTGATAGCTATGGCTCCCAACTCGGGTGCCGGGGTGTCCTTGAAGGAGCCACCGAACCGGCCCACTGCCGTGCGCGCTCCGCTTATGATTACTGCGTCCTGCATATTCTTATAGCTCCTTGTGTGGGATATATTCACTGGACAAGGGCATTCTGTAGCCCTATACATCTCGTTTATCCACTAAAAGTCAGCATAACATTTCTCGGGAACCGCTGAAAACCCTGGATTCGACCGCAGCCTTCATTGCCCGGACGCCTTTTCTGTACTATCCATTAGGCCCTATGCTATTCTTAGGGCAGTTTAGAACATGAGGTCGCGTCTGTATGTACGTCATCGGCACGGCGGGCCACGTAGACCACGGCAAGTCCACGCTGGTGGAGGCGCTAACGGGCATTGACCCAGACCGGCTGCGCGAGGAGAAGGAGCGCGGCATGACCATCGACCTGGGTTTTGCCTGGCTCCAGATGCCCAGCGGCAACGAAGTCAGCATCATCGACGTGCCAGGTCACGAACGCTTCGTAAACAATATGTTGGCTGGCGTGGGGGGCATCGACCTCGGCCTGCTGGTTGTGGCCGCCGACGAGTCGGTGATGCCACAGACTCGCGAGCACCTTGCCATTTTGGACCTGCTTCAGATTAAGGGCGGCCTGGTTGCCTTGACCAAAATGGACCTGGTAGACAAAGACTGGCTTGAACTAGTCTCCGCAGAAATCGAAGAGGTCCTGGAAGGCACGGTCCTGGAAGGTTCCGGCATATACCCGGTCTCCGCCCTAACCGGCGAGGGCTTGCCCGAACTCGTTTCCGCCATTGACGCTATGCTGACCGAGACCCCGGTGAAGCGCGACGTAGGGCGACCACGCTTGCCTATCGATCGAGCCTTCTCCATAGCTGGTTTCGGCACCGTGGTCACCGGCACGCTGATAGATGGCACGCTACGCGTCGGACAGGAGGTCGAGCTGGTCGTTTCGGGCCAGTCGACGCGCCTTCGAGGGCTGCAAACCCACCGTCAGAAGCAAGACGTGGTCCAGCCAGGCACCCGCGTCGCCGCCAACCTCATCGGCATTTCGCAGGAAGACGTCATGCGCGGGGAGGTGCTGACCATACCCGGCTGGTTGAAACCTACCGAGGCCATGGACGTGCACTTGCGGGTAATACCCGATGCGCCGCATGCCCTTCGACACAACATGGAAGTTACCGTGCACACCGGCAGCAGCGAGGTTCTGGGCCGGTTACGCTTGCTGGAAAGTGACGTTGCGCAGCCGGGCGAGTCCACCTGGGCCCAACTCAAGTTGGATAAACCTCTGGCCGTGGTCAAAGGAGACTATTACGTAATACGGTCCAACCAGACCACTCTTGGCGGAGGCAACATCGTCGAGACCCACGTCCGCAGGCACCGACGGATGCACGCGCCTACGCTGGAACGGCTGGCCATCATGGAGCAGGGCTCCGACACCGATGTCCTGCTTACCACTATCGAATCGTCTCAGCCCGCTGCCTTCAACGATTTAGTAAAGATGGCAAACATGAGTCCTGACGCCGTGAGGTCCGAGCTAGAAAGCATGGCCTCGGAGGCTGCCGTTGTAACGCTAGGCAGCGGCAAGATTGGACCCGGTATGTACGCATACACTGCCGCCGGATGGAGCGCTCTCGGCCGTCAGGCGCAGGTCGCACTTCAGGGCTACTACAAGCAGTTCCCCCTTCGCCGGGGCGCGCCGAAAGAGGAGTTGCGCAGCAGGCTCAAGATTACCCCTCAGGTATTCAACTTCGCGCTGCCTCGACTGGAGCAGGACGGGGTTGTGACTGAGGAAGGCACCCTGGTTCGTCTGCCGGATTACGAACCCGCATTGAGCGACGCCCAAAAGAAGGTCGTGGAGGCATACCTGAAGAAGCTGGAATCAGACCCCTATTCGCCACCAACCGACGCCCACCCCGAAGCAGAGGTGGTAAACCTTCTGGTTGAAGAGGGGCGCGTGGTTAAGGTGGACGACGCCGTGGTTTTCTCAGCTTCGGCCTACGCAGGCATGGTGGAGCAGGTTTCCAAGCACATAAACGACAATGGAGAGATCACCGTCGCCAACGTCCGCGATCTTTTTGGCACCAGCCGCAAATACGCCGTAGCGCTGATGGACCACATGGACCAGCAGCGCATCACCCGTCGCGTCGGCGACGCCCGCGTGCTGCGCTAGGCGCGGCAGTTATTAGTAATCAGTTCTTAGTTTTTGGTTGCGCCCCACCCCGGGATCACTAATAACTAGGTACTTAGATCCAGGAACTCTAATGTCCCTTGACCTAACGAGCACCGCGCTTCAGATCGACAGCATGGCTGTAGAACTTAAGGGGCGCAACAACGAGAAGTTTCGCCGCCTGCAGACCGCCGTGGATGCTATCGGCGACTTCGACGTGGACGCCTATCAAGACAAGTTGGAGCAGAGCGGCTCCTCCGTCCTCTGGAACGTACCATCGTTTACCGGCGACCCATCCAAGAGCTACCCACCCGCACCTATACCCGAGGACTTCTGCGTGGTTGCGGTGGACGGCTCTCACATTGACATAGATCGACACCTGCCGGCCCGCTGCTACCTGATAAACACCGGCACCGTCTACCTGCGTTACGGCTCACAGTCGGACGCGGACCTGTCCAGCCAGCCTCGACTTTATGCTGAGGAGGACGAATTGGTAATAAGAGACCACAACGCACCCTACCGACAGCAGAACATCGACGGGGCTTTGCTGGGAGCCAAACGCGGCGTGGAGGAGATCAAGGCGCTGGTCCACGCCCTGCACAACACGCCTAAAGACGTGCCAACGGTGGGCCTCGTGGACGGCACGCTGGTCATGTTCGGGCTGCAGCAATACCCTGACTTCGTAGTACGGGAACTGGTGGACAACGGCTTCGTGAGCGCCCTGGAGGAGTTACGACAGATGGCAGCGGAGCGTCCGCTGGCCGTGGGGAGCTACATCAGCCTTCCCCGGGCCGGAGAGGTGGCCAACGCCCTTCGATTACAGGCCTGTCCTTTCGACGTTGCCGCGTGCGAGCAAAATTGCGGCCAGATTCCGGCACGTGAGCGGGCGTGCGACAAGGCTGTCGGCGGCCTAATAGACCGCGAGATATTTTCGGACTTTTTGGACAAGGGGCACAGGTCATCGGTTTTCAAAAGTAATCATCCTACCGTGTCGAGAAATTACCAGGGGCACGGCATACACTTCTTTTACGTGAACACCGGCGAGGAGATCGGCCGGGTGGAAGTCCCCTCCTGGGTGGCGGAGAACGAAGGTTCACTGGAACTGGTCCACGCTCTGGTGATCGACCAGTGCCGCCGTGGGCCCGGCTACCCCGTCGCGCTGATGGAGGCCCACGAGCAGGCAGTCGTCACAGGCGTAGACCGTCGCTACTTCGTAGAACTGGTGGAACAGGCCCTGTACGACCAGCGCTTGCCGACCTACTCGTCTGAGAAGAACATTTCCAAACGGCAGAAGTGGATTTAAATTTTTGGAACAACTCCGACGTCATGCCTGCGGACCATCTATGGCACAGAAAGAGCATTGGAATATGACGGCGCAGTCCTTCGACAAGCTCAGGACGAGCGTTTCATTTAGGTATCGTTGGTGGTGAGCCCGTCGAACCACAAGCCTCCAATCAACGAATCGGCGGACAAGGAACTAGCATGAACGACGTTAACGGCAACGGAACTGCCACAACCACCCGCCTGGGTGAGGTCATCGAAGGCTCGACCACCGAGTTTCGGACGCACTGTTACGACCTTTACGCCGCGCCGCCGTTGGGAAGCCTGGTTCGCTGCGGAGATGGCGATTCCGCTTACGGCATCGTCTGCGACGTGGCCACGCAAAGCATGGACCCGTCCCGCCACGCCATCCCCCGGGGTCGGGACTCGGAGGACGAGGAGGACGTGTACCTGAGCAACCCTCAGTTGACGCGCCTGCTGTATACCCAGTTTCAGGCGGTTATCGTTGGCTACGAAGACGGGCCGGGCATTCAGCGGTACCTGCCGCCGTTCCCACCAAGAATCCACTCCTTCGTCTACGACTGCAGCACTGAGGAGGTCAGGACTTTCAGCGAATCCCTGGATTTCCTTCCTATCCTTCTGTCGCCGTCCATTAACGCGCAGGACGATGTGATAGCGTCCTTTCTGCGCATCGCCGGAGCCTGTCACGTAGACAGCAACGTCTTCCTTGTTAATGCAGGCAAGACGCTGGCCACGCTGATGGCCGGGCAACTACCCCGCCTCAACAACGTCCTCAGGAGAATCTCCCCATGAATTTTTTCCCAGATCCAACCGAGGATCAACAAGATAAGCGAAACGCGATGGGCGGCAAAGGCTGGCACCCTGAGGATGTGACGGGCGATGCCGTACGCAAACCCCTGGGTATGGTGGTGGCCGGTTCGCTCACCGAGGGCATGGAGGTCCGTCTGGATGGGGCAACGTCTATAGAGAAGATCAAAGTTGGCACCTTCGTGAACATTCAGGGCCGCGATCTGCAATTCTTCGGCGTGCTCACGGACGTTTCGCTAAACTCGACCGACCCCAGCTTGCGCCTCACCCCGCCCGACGTATCAAACCCTTTCATCTTCGACGTGATCTCCGGGACGACAGCCTACGGCACCATCACGGTTGAGCCGATGCTTACCCTGAGCAACGACCCCATAGAAGCAATGGACGGAGCCCTGCCATCCAAGACGATACCGCCGCACTTCTCTAAGGTGGCCACCGCTTCCGAAAACGACATCCAGAAGATATTCGGCTCGGAGGACGATAGCCACTTTTACATTGGCACCCCGTTGGATATGGACACGAAGCTGTGTCTGAACATCGAGGAGTTCGTGAAGCGCAGCAATGGGGTGTTCGGCAAGAGCGGCACAGGCAAGACATTCCTGACCCGGCTTCTGCTTATCGGCATCCTGCAGAACGGCACAGCCAGCAACCTGGTATTCGATATGCACGGCGAGTACGGCTGGAAGGGCACAAGTGAGGGCTCGCGCGAGGTGAAAGGGTTAAAGCAGCTCTTCTCCTCCAAGGTGGCCGTCTTCTCGTTGGACGACGAGAGTTCACGGCGACGCGGCCTGACGCCCGATTACGTGGTGCGCATTGGCTACGACGAGATCGAGCCTGAGGACATTCAAGTGCTCCGTGAGTCGCTGAGTTTATCCGATGTTGCCGCCGATGCTTCATACTCGTTGAAGCGCAAGTTCGGCAAGGGGTGGTTGCGGAAATTCCTGGCCTACCCTGGCGGCGAGGAGTTCGGCGAGCTGGCCCGAGAGCTTAACGTCAACGACCGCGCCCTGAGCACACTGAAGAATCGCCTGGAACGCCTGCAGCGGTTCGACTTCATCGATGAGTCCGGCGGGCACAACTCGGTCAACCAGATCCTCCAGTACCTTAACAGGGGCATGCACGTCGTCCTGGAATTTGGCAGGTACGGCAACCATCTTGAGGCCTACATGCTGGTGGCGAACCTTGTCACGCGCCGTATCTACGACAGGTACACGAGGCTGAAAGAGGAGGCCATGGGTGATCCCAGCCAGGAGCCTCGGCCTCTGGTCATCACCATAGAGGAGGCGCACAAGTTCCTGAGTCCCAGCCTTGCCGACCAGACTATCTTCGGGAACATCGCTCGCGAGCTTCGCAAATACAACGTCACGCTACTGGTTGTCGACCAGCGCCCCAGCGGCATCGACGACGAGGTCATGAGCCAGTTGGGAACGAAGATCGCCTGCCTGCTGGACAACGATAAGGACACGGACGCGGTGCTAACGGGGGTATCGGGTAGCCGGAAGCTAAGGTCTGTTCTGTCCAGGCTGGAGTCGAAGCAACAAGCGCTGGTGTTTGGCCACGCCGTGCCCATGCCAGTGGTCATAAGGACGCGGGATTACGGAACTGCGGAGTCTTACAAGGAATTAGGTTTCAAAGATGAGGCGGAACTGGCTATCCAGGTGGAGCAAGACATCGAAGACCTGTTTGGGCCAGGCAGCTAAGGGATATGTGAATTGGATATGTCGCGATCGAAGAAATACCACGCAAATTTATCGACAACTAGTTTGAATTTTCGCTTCATGCGGTAGACAACAGCATCGTTAGGCACATATCCGTTGAAGAGTTGAGGCAAGCTATAGCTGACGGAGAAGTGATCGAAAATTATCCTGATGACAAATACGGACCCAGCTGCCTTTTATAAGGCTATACTGAATTAGGAAGGCCTATTCATATTAATTGCAGCCACCCAACTAGAGATTTGATCTGCCTCATCACGCTATACGAGCCCGATGAGGCAGATTGGATTGAGTTCAGAAACCTGAGAGGTTGACGTGAAGTGCGATACCTGCGGAGGTAACCTCGCAAATAAGGAAGTTACATATCGCATCGAACTAGATGGCCGATTAATAGTCGTTGAAAACGTGCCAGCAAGGGTTTCCAGCCAATGTGGCGAGACCTATTTCAGTGGGCCTACGGTGGAGCGCATCCAGAAAACGGCCTGGGATCAGCAAGCTCCATCTAGAATTATAGAGACTGCGGTTTTCGATTTCGCCAATACGTGATTGGCTGTTCGGGCCGGGCAGCTAGATACCTAGCTCCTCTAGCCTGTCGTCATCGATGCCGAAGTGGTGCGCCAACTCGTGAACTACCGTTTCCCGCACCTCCTTGATTATCTCCTCGTGGGTGGTGCAGATCTCTTCGATGGACTTCTGGAAAATCGTTATCTTGTCCGGCAACACCATGCCATAGTCGCTGCGTTCCGTTAGCGGAAGGCCCTCGTAGAGACCAAGCAGCAAATGATCTTTCTCTATTCCTGAGCCAACAAGCTGCTCATTCGTCGGCGACTCTTCCACCACCAGGTCCACATTATCTAAGTGTCTCCTGATCTCGGGCGGAATCAGTCCCAATGCTTCGCGAACTAGCTTCTCGAATTCTTTCGTTTCCATACCTCAAAGTTTAGCAGAAGAATTCAACCAATTCACATATTGCGATGGGCAATTGCTCCTCTTCGTGCAGCCGTAGTCGGATGTAAACGCCAACCATCTTGACCCTCCGCAACGTGTGGGATATCGTAAGGCCACCTCATCGAATAGGCAGGCAAGCGGTATCCCTCGTCATCCGCGAATTAGTCAAAAGCAGAGAATGGGAGAATGGCATTGAAGGTAACGCAGATCAAAAGCTATCCAGTTAAGGACGGCGACGGCCGAGGCTATTTCATCGTAAAGGTTGAGACCGACGAGGGCATATACGGCCTTGGAGAGGTGGGCATACGAAACTGGAGCGGTGCTGTTGAGAAGGCTGTTGAGCACCTGTCGCAGATCGTCATAGGGGAGGACCCCTTCAGTACAGAACGGCTATGGCAACACATGTTTCGGGGAGGATTCTTCCCTGCCGACAAGGTCTACTGTTGCGCCATTAGCGCTATCGACATCGCGTTGTGGGACATCAAGGGCAAGTTCCTGAACATGCCGGTGTACAAGCTGCTGGGCGGCCCGGTTCGTGACAAGGTGGTCTGCTACCCCCACGCGCAGGGACCGACCATTGAGGCTCTTGTGGAGAACTGCAAGCGCCACGTATCGGAAGGCTGGAAGTTCGTCCGCTGGGGCCAACCGGAGACATACCCAGAGTTCGAGCAGCGCGGGATGGGACGACTAGAGCCTGTGGAGTCGATGCGAATAGCCGAGGAGCAGATGGCCAGGGTTCGTGAGGCGGTCGGGCCCGACATAGAGATATGCTTTGACGTGCACACCCGCCTGGATACTGCCCACGTGGTGCAGATGTGCAGGGCATTGGAGCCGTACCGGCCCTATTTCATCGAGGATCCGTTGCGATCCGAGAATCCAGCCAGCTACCGAACGCTGGCCCGGCACGTATCACTGCCCATAGCCGCCGGGGAGCAGTGGGCCAGCAAGTGGCCGTTCCGGGAGGTCATAGAAGAGGAGCTCATCAACTACGCCCGCATAGACCTGTGCATCGTTGGCGGCATAACGGAAGCTCTGAAGATAACCCACTGGGCGGAGACTCATTACATCGACATCGTGCCGCACAACCCTCTTGGGCCAATCAGTGCGGCGGCGTGCGTCAACCTCTGCATGGCCTCAACCAACGTTGGCGTGCAGGAGATGCCTCGTAGGCCTGGCAGCTTCGGCACAGACCTGTTCCCGACACAAATCGGTTGGGAGGATGGCTACGCCTTTGTCACCCCCGAAACCGCCGGGCTGGGGGTCGATTTCGACGAGGCATTTGCAGAGGCCCATAGGGCGGACTTGACTGGTTGGACGCCTCAATTACGCAGAAATGACGGGGCCTTTACCAACTGGTAATCAACGAAAAACAAACTTACAAATGATGTTGATTAAGCCCAATATAAGCTGTATGCTGTTCGCCTACTTCTTGGAGGGACGCAGTGGTCAAAGCATACGTACTTATTGAAATGGCAGCTGGGCATTCCGGAGAGCTTGTTCGCAGGCTAAGGGAGAATGCCAACGTTCGCACGATGAGCCGGGTTACCGGACCCTACGACGTCATCGCGACCATCGAAGATGAGGACCTGAACAAGGTGCACAACTTCGTTACGTCCGTTATCCACAGTCAAGATGGTGTGCTGCGCACCACAACCAGCGTTGTCCTGGAGCAGTAGCAGACAGTTTTCAGGCAAAAAAAACCTCGTGAATCACGAGAGTCCAATTTTAAAGGTTATCTTTTGACTGTGTCCGTCGCACTGGGACTCGCTCACCTAAGCAGCTAACTGAAGCCTCTCGGGTCCGCTGCACCATCCACATCTTCCAAATCGTCCCATTCCAGACCGTTGTCTCGCCTGCGGTGGTGTCCCAAAGAAGCCCTGGCCAACACCAGAGCCGAGAGCCCTCCCAAGCCTAGCGCCAACGGTAATTCACCATTGGTGCTGAGAACCAAAGCCGCCACCGTTCCGTACCCGAAGACCACGCTAAGCAACGACGTGTAGGGCAACTTTTGACCGCCCAGCGCCACCACAAGGGCCACCAGCACGCCTATCACTCCGTAATCCGGAAACATGCCAATCATGATTCCCGCCAGGATGGACAGACCATCCCCCCCACGGAATCTTGTGAATACGGAATTCCAATGCCCTGCTATGGCAGCCAGTGCCGGAAGCACAATCCACGCGTCATCTATTCCCAGTAGACGACCAATCAAAAGGGCCACCAGGCCTTTGGTCAGGTCAAACAAACCTGCCAATAGACCTCTGAAATTGCCCACGTGGCGCCGGACATTGGATGCGCCTGCCAGGCCCGTCCCTACAGAGAATATGTCGACGCCACTCCTGCGACTTATCATTGATGCTACCGGTATGGCACCCAATAGATACGCAATGATTATTGCAGGCAACAGGGTCGTTAAGATGAAGCTTAGATGGATCAAGGCTTAGCTTTAATTTCCTTTTCAGCTATGGGTGCTTACTGATCGATATGAAATTATAACTGTTATATCATGCTAATCAAGGTGCAATTAACTCCAGTGTAACAGATATATTAAAATTCGAATTCCGTACCAACGCCTTGTGCCCTGGCCTTTTCATACACATGGTATGCCGCCGATATGTCCTGAATGGACAGTCCTACACTCTTGAAAAGGGTAATTTCACTGTCGGACTCCCTGCCCTTCCTACTACCTGTGACCAGCTCTCCAATCTCCCCGCGAATGTCACTCTCCTTCAGCGCGCCTTCCTCCAGCGGAATCTGAAGGTCGCCGGCTTCGGCAAGACAGGCTTCCACGTTGTCGCAGATGATCTTGGATTTGATTACGGTCTTGGTATCCAGCTCGCGCACACCTGGAGCGTGTGACCCGATAGCGTTTATGTGAGTGCCCGGCTGGACCCAATCGCCGTCCACAATAGGCGTGGAGGCAGTAGTGGCCAGTGCAAGTATCTCCGAGCCCTCGATTAGCTCCTGGACGCTACCCACTACGCTGACAGGCACTCCCGTCTGCTGCGCCAGATCGTCGGCGAACTTTTGCTGATTCTCAGGAGTATCCATGGAGAAGCAGATAGCCTTATCCAGCTTATGGGCGGTGGCCATGCCCCAGAGCTGCGCTCTCGCCTGCACTCCTGTACCCAGCACACCGGCAACCCTGGCGTTCTCCCTGGCCATGTACTTGGTAGCCAGCCCGGAGACCGCGCCCGTGCGCATGGCAGTGATGTAACCGCCGTCCATAACAGAGATGGTCTTGCCTGTTTCGCCGTCCATGAGAATAATGGTCGCCAGTGTCACGGGGAGACCGAACTTGGCCTGGTTATCCTTATATACTGTCACGGCCTTGATGCCCAGCGCGCCCATCTTCTTTAGCTGCGCCGGCATGAAGGCATACCAGCCATTGTGCTCGAGGTCGCTAATGGCGGTTCGCGGCGGCATTATGGACGTGCCCTCGGCCAGCTCACCGAAAGCCTGCTCCAATATCGAAATGGTGTCTTCCATGTTCAACAGGCCCTGGATGGTTTCTCGATTTAACAGCAGACTCATTAGTAACGCCTCTCCATAATGCTTTATTTGCCCGTCACGGCGGTACGTTCATTAACTCTGCACGTAAAGTCGTCAATAGGCCCATGATTCGACAGGCTCACCATGAAAGTAAGCGTGAGAATCCGTTCGCTCTGAACCCGTTGAATGGCAGATTGTGCAAGGCCACTTTCATTCAACATCCGAATAAATCTTTCAGGTTGGTATTGTACCCCAATCGATGCGGATTCGCCTATAAAGCCCGTCCCAACTGGTAAGCGGTCGGCTATAATACCCCGGTGCAACAGCTACTAAGAGACCACTTCGGTTACGACGAATTCCGACCTCTGCAAGAGGAGGTTATTGCCAGCGTTCTGGATGGCAAAGACACCCTGGTGCTTATGCCCACCGGCGGCGGCAAGTCCATGTGCTACCAGCTCCCCGCCCTTAAGCTGGGCGGCCTGACGCTGGTCATATCACCCCTCATCGCCCTGATGAAGGACCAGGTTGATGCTCTGAAGTCCAACGGCATCGCTGCGGAATACATCAACAGCACGCTTTCGGTCGTCGAAATTCGCCGGGTGCAGACTCAGGCCCAAGAGGGCAAATTAAAGATACTCTACATTGCGCCAGAGCGGCTGGCCCAGGATGCCTTTCGTAAGTTCCTCAAGGGGCTCGAAGTGAGCCTTATTGCCATAGACGAGGCCCACTGTATTTCGGAGTGGGGTCACGATTTCCGTCCCGACTACCGCAACCTGAAAAGCCTGCGCCAGGAATTTTCGAACGTTCCAGTAATAGCTCTGACGGCCACGGCGACGCAGAAGGTTAGAGAGGACATCGTTACCCAGCTTGCCCTGAAGAATCCGAAGGTATTTCTCGCAAGCTTCAACCGCGCCAATCTTACCTACCGAGTTATGCCCAAGCGCAATTCCTATGAAGCGCTGCTGGCGGCCCTTGCCAAGATAAAAGGGGAGTCGGTCATTGTTTACTGCTTCTCCCGAAAGGACACCGAGGAGCTAGCGGCGGATCTGCGTGACGACGGGTACGATGCAGCTGCATATCACGCGGGCCTTAACAACGACCTTCGTCAGAAGACACAAGAGCGGTTCATTCGCGACGAGGTGCCCATCATCGCGGCCACCATAGCGTTTGGCATGGGCATCGACAAGCCAGACGTCCGTTTGGTCGCGCACTACGACCTGCCCAAGTCTCTGGAGGGGTACTACCAGGAGACAGGCAGGGCGGGCCGAGACGGGCTACCAAGTGAGTGCGTCCTGTTCTACAGCTACGCCGACAAGATGAAGCAGGACTTCTTCATTAACCAGGTAAGGGACGAGGCTGAGCGGGCTAACGCCCAGGAAAAGCTGGACCAGGTTATCCGCTTCTGCGAGACCCACCGCTGCCGCAGGACGTACCTCCTGAGCTATTTTGGCGAGGACACGGACGAAGGTTCCTGTGACGGCTGCGACGTTTGCCTCTCTACCAAAGAGGAGTTCGACGCTACGGTCATAACCCAAAAGATATTGTCCGCCGTGGTTCGCACCGAAGAAAGGTTCGGCGTCGGCCATGTCAGCGACGTTCTGCGCGGCGCCAAGACCAAGCGCATTCGGGAACTCCAACACGACCAGCTCAGCGTTTACGGAATCGTTACCGACCACTCCGATGAGGAGATCAAAGAGATATTCGGGCTGTTGCTAGACAAGGGGCTACTCCGGAAGAACACGGGGCAGTACCCCACGATGGGCCTGACAGACTCCGGTAGGGCCTTCTTGAAAGAGCGGGCCAACCTGAAGCTGGTGAGAGCCAAGGCCGACGACGCCACTCCCAGCAGGTCTGCCGATAGCGTACCTGAGTATGACAAAGCGCTGTTCGATAAGCTACGAGAATTGCGCCGGAAGATGGCCACCGAGCGAAACGTACCGCCCTACGTAATCTTCGGCGACACCACCCTGCAGCAGATGGCACACTTCGTTCCACAAAGCCTCGAGGGCCTTGCCCGGATTTCTGGCGTCGGCACGGTAAAGCTCGAGGAGATGGGAGAGGAGTTCCTATCGCTTATCACGGCGCATGCCCGTATGAACCACCTGCAGGAGCGCAGCAACCGCAATAGCAGGCGGCCAGCCAGACGAGTGAATCGGGACGGCTCCACTTACGACCTGACCCGCCAACTGGTGGCCCAGGGCCTTTCGCTAAACGATATCGCCTCCCGCCGAGGAATCTCTGAGGGCACCGTGCTCTCGCACCTGGAGCAGTTGCAGCAGGCCCGCGAGCCGCTGGACCTGGCAGGCGTG
>MUCK01000028.1 GCA_002816705.1 SAR202 cluster bacterium Casp-Chloro-G4 | reverse complement strand
GGCGGCGGACGAGATGGCGGCGGACGAGGCGGCTACAGGCGCGACTAGAGCCCCTCGAATAACAGGCATACCAAACAGAAGGCCTCGGTTGATAAAACCGAGGCCTTCTTGCTTCTCATGTCATATATGGTAAATTGGGTACAAAAGAATGCGGCAGCGGGCGTTGTCGCTCAAAAGCCCTAACGCCTATGTAAGTCCGGCCTCAATTGGATCGAAAAGCAACCAGATTTAAAAAGATAGTAATGGAGAAGACGATGGCAATTAATGTAGTCGTACACGGCGTGCTGGGAAGAATGGGACAGCAGGTGCTGGACGCCGTCACCACCGACCCTGGCCTGACCCCGGTGGGTGCAGCCGACGGTTTTGCGTCGGAGTCCACCATAGCTCTGCCCGACGGCTCCGGCCATATACCGCTATCTAGGAGCCTGCAGGACGTGTTGGGCGACGCCAACGTTGTGGTCGACTTCTCCAGCGCCGAGGGGGCCGTGTCGGTGATACGCACGGCAACAACCAACGGCGTTAACGTAGTTGTGGGCACCACGGGCCTTAGCGACGCCAATGTGGAGGAGGCAGAGAGGCTAGCCAGCGAGAACAATGTAGGCGTCATCATCGCCCCGAACTTCGCCGTGGGCGCGGTGCTGATGATTCACCTGGCCAAGCTGGCCTCGCCATTCTTCGACTACGCCGACTTGACGGAGATGCATCACGAGGCCAAGATCGACTCGCCGTCGGGAACTGCGCTGGCCATCGCCAAGGCTGCGGTGGGAGGCAAGGGCGGCTCGTTCGTCTCGCCCAAGTCCGAAAAGGAGCTGGTGGAGGGCGCAAGAGGCGGCGTCTATGACGGCGTGAACATCCACAGCGCGCGCATGCCAGGCCGCGTAGCACACCACGAGCTTACCTTCGGCACGCTGGGCCAGACGCTAACCATAAGGCACGACTCCGTTAACCGCGAGAGCTTCATGCCCGGCGTTGTCATGGCCATCAAAGAGGTCGTCAACCGCAAAGGCCTCACGGTCGGCCTCGACAAGATCATGGGGCTGTAGAGTTTTCCGAATGGAGAAGCGTTAGATGGCTAACCCAGAGCATGTCGCCAAGCTGAAGGAGGGTGTGGAGGCGTGGAATGCGTGGAGGCCGAAGAATGCCGATGTCAGGCCAGACCTACGCTCTGCCGACTTCAGCGGTGCCGACCTCAGCCGCGTCGACTTCAGCGGTGCCTACCTCCGCCGTGCCGACCTCAACGGTGCCGACCTTAGCGTAGCCTACTTCAGCCGTGCCGACGTGTGCTACGCCGTCCTCATCGAGGCCAACCTCAGCGGTGCCGACCTTAGCGAAGCCTACTTCAGCGGCGCCAACCTCAGAGGTGCCTACCTCCGCCGTGCCGACCTCAGCCGTGCCGACGTGCGCTACGCCGTCCTCAGCGGTGCATACTTCAGCGGTGCCAACCTCAGCGGTGCCAACCTCAGCGATGCCGACCTCAGCGGTGCCAACCTCAGCCGTGCCGTCCTCAACGGTACAATTTTGAGCGGCGCTAACCTGGCGTTATGCCAGATAGGCAGCACATCGATAGGTGCCATCGACCTTAGCCAAGCGGAAGGCATACAGACTGTTCAACATATAGGTCCGTCTACGATAGGCACCGACACGCTTGCCCGTACCCTGCGCGGTGCTGGTGGACGTTTTACGGACGAGCAAATCGTTTTCTTCGAAGGCGCAGGCGTACCGCCGTTGCTGCTGGAATACCTGCCATCTATCATGAAATCCGACCCCATCCAGTTCTACAGTTGCTTCATCAGTTACAGTACGGCTGATGAGCAGTTCGCCACACGGCTTAATGAGGATTTGAACGAGGCCGGGGTACATACTTGGAAGTGGGATCTGGACGCCGTGGCGGGTCGAGATTTGAGGGCCAACATAGATGGGGCCATCAGGCACTACGACAAGATCATTCTTGTGTGCTCTGCGGATTCGTTGAACAGCGGCCCCGTGGACCGGGAAATCGAGCGGGCTTTGCAGAAGGAGGACAGGCTCAAAGCGGCCCACGCCGATAGGGACAAGGAAGCAATGCAGAAGGGTGAGCCGCCTCCGTTTAAGGATACTGATGTCCTGGTCCCGATTCGCATTGACGACACCATTTTCGACTGGGAATCGCAGTTCGCTGCCGACGTGAAAAGGCGTTACATACCCGACTTTAGGGGCAAGACGGGACGCCGTACACCGGCGTATAAGACTGAAGTGGAGAAGTTGATTGCGGCCCTTAAGCCAAGCGCCTGGCCGCCAAATGGCATTACGCTACCGAAGTAACCCCGCCCGACCAACCCCTACTGCAGGGGCATGGCCATTTGGAGCCAGTTGGGGCTGTGACTCCAGGAGAATGGGGCTGACAGCCACTCTTCCCCGCTTATCGTTACCGCAAGGCGGGCCGTCAGGCCGGACTCGTAGAGCCAGTCGGGGACGCGCAGCAGCACGCTGCCGGGGGACGACACCGAGACTAGCTGTGGGCTCCATGCGTCGCTGCCGGTGCGCCTGCCGCCGGAATCCATCTCAACGCCCTCCACAATCGCGCCGGGGTTCACGGTGAACTTCAGGCGAATGCCCTTCTCCGTGGGGGAGCCAGGGTTAGCAACGAACTCGTGGTTAACGTACTGAATCAACGGGGCGGGTCCGACGACTGCCATGAAGACCTCCATCTAGTGACCAGAGAGATTTGCCATGTGGCTAGAATCAAGTGCCGTTAAGCTTAACTCGGTTTGACCGACAGTCGCATAGCCGACTTCAGTCCGCTTATTCGATTTTTTTAGCTTTTGTTCAATAATGCGAGGTAGTTTTGTTCCAGAAATGACTCCTTGACTAGCGGCCCGCATTTAAAACCGTTATCATTTTCACCAGCGAAACTCGAAACTAAGAACCCAAAACTAATTACTAATCCCCGGAGGTTATAGTGGACGCTTGTAGCATCGCAGTGGTGGGAGCCACCGGCGCGGTAGGCCGCGTGTTTCTGGAAATCCTGGAGGAGCGAGGCTTCCCAACCAAGGACATCCGGCTCTGCGCATCCAAGCGTTCCGTAGGCAAGAAGCTGAAGGTCAAGGGACAGGAGATTGCCGTTGAAGAGGCGACGCCTGAGTTGTTTAGCCAGGTGGACATAGTCTTCATTTCGGCCAGCAGCGAAATCAGTCGGGCGTTGGCTCCTGTGGCGGTACAGCAGGGCGCACTGGTTATCGACGATAGCTCGGTCTTTCGCATGGATTCGGACGTCGCGCTGGTGGTGCCAGAGGTGAACGCCTCCGACCTGGAGAGTCACAAGGGCATCGTCTCCATACCCAACTGCTCGACCACGCCACTGGTAATGGTCCTCAAGCCCCTCATGATGGTCAATCCCGTCGTGCGGGTAATCGCCGATACGTACCAGTCGGTTTCCGGCACCGGCGCGGCAGCAGTCGAGGAGCTTCGCACGCAGTCCGGGCAGGTTCTTGCGGGCGAGAGCGTGACGCCCAGCGCCTATCCTCACCAGATAGCCTTCAACACCCTGCCCCACATTGAGCCGTTTCTGGAAAACGGCTACACCAACGAAGAGATGAAGATGGTCAACGAGACTCGCAAGATTCTCCATGATGACAGTCTCGCCGTTTCCGCTACCTGCGTGCGGGTGCCCGTGGTGCTATGCCACAGCGAGGCCCTGCACATAGAGTTTGCCAATCCAATATCCCCGGCAGAGGTCAGGGAAATCCTGTCGAGCTTCCCCGGCGTCACGGTTCTGGACGATCCTGGGGCGAACGTGTATCCTATGCCCGTTGATGCCGCAGGCAAAGATGAGGTTTTCGTAGGCCGAATCCGCCAGGATGTGTCTCACCCCAACGGCATTGCCATGTGGGTGGTCTCGGACAATCTTAGAAAGGGCGCGGCGACCAATGCAATTCAGATCGCCGAGGAAGTCCTGAGCAGAAACCTGCTGAAGTCGGCGGTGAAGCGCTAATGCCCGCAATAAGCCCACACCTGCGCCAAGTAACAAAAGGAGGCTCCAGTCATGGCTGAAATCGGTAGACTGATAACCGCGATGATAACGCCCTTTGATGAGCAGGGCGAGGTAGATTACAACGAAGCACGGCGACTGGCCGTTGCGCTGGTGGACTCTGGTAGCGATGGCCTCGTGGTCACCGGCACCACCGGCGAGACCCCTACCCTGTCTCAAGAAGAGAAGCTAAGGCTTTACCAGGAGACCAAGAGCGCCGTGGGTAACAGGGCTGCCATCATAGCCGGCACCACGACGTATAACACCGCGCAGTCGGTAGAGGCCAGCAGAGATGCTGAGCGTCTCGGCGTGGATGCCATTCTCATGACGGTGCCCTCTTACAACAAGCCCCCTCAGGAGGGATTGTTCCAGCATTTCAGGACCATCGCCGAGAGCGTAAATCTGCCGTGTATTCTGTACAACGTGCCTAGCCGCACGGGTACAAATATGACTGTGGACACCACGGTAAGGCTCAGCCACGTTGACAACATCATAGGTGTCAAAGAGGCAAGCAGCGACCTGGTTCAGATTACGAAGATCATTCGGGATACTGGCGACGACTTCCGCGTGTGGAGCGGCAACGACGACGAGACCTTCCCCATAATGTGCGCCGGTGGCTATGGCGTAGTAAGCGTGCTGTCTCACCTCGTAGGCACCCAGATCAAGACGATGATGGGTATGATTCTGGAGGGCGACATTGAGAGCGCCGCAGCTGAGCATCGCAGGCTGCTGGACATATTTAAGATAATGTTCGTGGTATCCAACCCCATACCGGTCAAGTACAGCGTAGGCAAGGCTGGCTACAATGTGGGCAAGCCCCGCCTGCCGCTGGTGCCGCCAGACGAAGCGACGGCTGCTCAGATTGATGCAGTAGTGTCGCGTTACCACATCGATCTACCTGTGGCGGTTGCTGGCGGCGATTAGACGTAGGTTAAACGGGAAATACAAAGGGGACGACTGTTTGGTCGTCCCCTTTTCTTTTGCTTGAATTAGTGCGCGTCCTTCGACAGGCTCAGGACGAACGTATCAAACGTATTTAAGTTTAGCGCTCTGCGATATTCCTACCACAGTGTCGGTCAGGACGAAGGCTGGCAGGAGTGTCTGCGAAAGCCTAAGCCGAAACGGATTCGATCAGAGGCCTGACCTTGATGGTCTCGTGACGGTTCGGACCTGTGGATATCACGTCGATGGGGCAGCCAATAAGCCCTTGCAGCCTTTCGACGTACTCGCGGGCCTCGACCGGCAGCTCCTCGAAATTGGTAATACTGGCGGTCGGACTTGACCAGCCAGACATCTCCTCCAGGATAGGTTTGCAGCGTTCAAGGGCCGCCACGCCGCCGGGGAAATCTGTGACGATTTCTCCGTCTAGCTCGTAGCCTACACAGATATTGACAGACTTGAATCCGTCTAGAACGTCCAGGCGGGTTAGCACGGCCGATGTGTAACCGTTAACCTGAGTGCTGAACTTGGCTGCTAACGCGTCGAACCAGCCAACACGTCGCGGGCGACCCGTCGTGACGCCAAACTCCTGCGCCAACTCCCGAATCGTCTCGCCGGTCTCGTCGGAAAGCTCTGACGGGAAAGGGCCTGTTCCTACTCTCGTGCAATACGCCTTAAATACCCCCACGATCTCCGAGATGTATCGCGGGTGCATACCCAGGCCTACGCAAGCGCCCCCAATAGTTGGATTGGACGACGTTACGAAGGGATATGTGCCGTGGTCCAGGTCCAGCAGGGCACCTTGCGCGCCCTCCAGAAGCACGTTCTTTCCGGCCTCCAGCGCGTCGTGAACGATGCGCTCTACTGGAGCAATGTAAGGTCCGAGACGCTCTGCCCAGTCCTTGCACTTGGCGAACACATCTTCCAGGGAAATAGGCTCGCCGCCGTAAATCGTAGTGATGATGGCGTTGTTGTGCTTAATGATGCCTTCGAGTCTGGGAAGCAACGACTCCACGTCCAGCAGGTCCGCTGCCCGGATACCTGTCCGGGCGGCCTTGTCGCTATAGGTGGGTCCTATGCCCTTGCCAGTTGTGCCGAGAGCCTCATTGCCCAGCGCCGCCTCCGACAGGTTGTCCAGGGCCACATGGTAGGGCATGATGAGGTGGGCCCGCTCGCTGACAAGCAGTCGGTCAGATATGTCGAGTCCACCTTCCTTCAGGCCTTCTATCTCGTCCAGCAACACATCCGGGTCTACGACCACTCCGTTGCCAATGACGTTCATTGTATTGGGCCAGAAGACTCCACACGGGATGATATGGAAACTGAACTTTCCTTGCTCGTTTATCACCGTATGTCCGGCGTTATTGCCGCCGGAGAATCGCGCAACAATGTCCGCATCCTGGGACAAGACGTCAATTATCTTTCCCTTACCCTCGTCACCCCATTGAGCACCTAAAACGGCGTAGGCCGGCATGGCCTCCCCCTCATTCAATGTCGTTCCAGGCTGATTTACATAGCCCATACACAGCGAAAACCTCTACTAGGGAGGTTAGACGCCAAGCCTTTCAAATCAGCCAATTCGGCAATGAGGAGTATACCAGATGAAACCGGACGTTGGAAAGCGGAAGACATCACCGGCCAAATCTGTGGGTTATCGTCTCCAAAAAGCGGTTAAACTGCCGAAGACAACCTGCCTTTCAGACCCCAGGGATTTTGCTTCCTAGCGGCTAAGCTTCCGCCGCCTCTTGAGACTCATCCCGCCCTGAATCTGAACCCGAGTATGATTGGACTCCACCGTTGGGTGGCGCCCCATCGGAAGACGGTGCCAGATGTGGCTTTGCTGGCCGCCGCCAGCCGCGTCGAGAGGGATCGGTGGCTCCTTGGTTTCCATGGTTTTCATTGCGAGAGCCGTTTCGCCGCCTGCTCCAGATTTCAGTGAAGTATTCAGGGGTGAAGAACTCGCAGCTATCCGAAATCTGGGCCAGCTCCCACGAGAGGTTCGCGGGGAAGGCTCCGATTTCGACGTGCTTGCCAACGTTCTTAACGGTCTGCAATGCGTATGCGAAGTCACCGTCACCGCTCACGACTATGGCTACGTCGTACAGGTCTTTCCAGGCCATCTGCAGAAGATCGGTGGCCAACATGATGTCCACGCCCTTCTCGATAACCACGTCGCCCCTTTGCTTTGCCGCGCCCAGGCGAACTTCAAGGTAAGGGGTGCTGTATAGCGCAGCGAGGAACTTCTGCTGGTCCTGATACGCCTGAGGATTTCGGTCGGGGTCTCGCAACACGTTGTAGTAATAGGTCCTGAAGTGCTGACGGCCCTTGCAGAGCTTGTTTGAAAACGCCTTGAAGTCCAGATCGAATCGCTTACAGTTCTCTTCGAGGCTATGGTAAAGATTGCTGCCGTCTATGAAAATTGCCACTCGTTGGGCGGAATCGGTGGCGATGTCTTGCTTGTTTAAGTTGGTCATAATTCTCCCAAGGCACGATCCAAGCCGTCTACTATCTCATCAACGTCCTGCCGGGTTATGCAAAGGGGAGGCCCCATGCTGACGGCATTATCGCCACACTTTAACAGTAGCCCCTGTTCGCGAAGTTTGGCGGTAAGGCGTTTCCCGAAACCGGTGCTCTTGTCCTCATTTCCACCGGTTTCTGCGTCTGCCACCAGGTCTATGCCCAGTAGCAACCCCTTCCCCCGAACATCGCCTACTACATCGTGCCTCTCCTTTAATTCATGTAGCCTGGAAAGAAAGTACTCCCCTACCTTGGCGGAGTTTTCAACCAGTCCATCCCGCTCGATTATCTCAATGTTTTTCAGCGCCACTGCTGCGGTCACCGGGTGACCACCGAAGGTCAGTGCCTGCCGAAAGATATTGTCTTGTCCAGTGAATACGTCCGCGACCCTGGTTGTCGCTACGGATGCAGCCATAGGTAGATAGCTGCTGGTTAGTCCTTTGCCTATCGTCATCAGGTCTGGAACCAGATCCCAGTGCTCCGATGCGAACATCTTGCCCGTTCTGCCGAATCCGCAAACCACCTCGTCTGCTATCAACAAAACGCCGTGCCTGTCGCAGATGTCTCTGACCATTGGCCAGTACTCGTCGCCAGGAACGATGGCTCCACCTGCGGAGGTTATGGGCTCCGCTATCAATGCCGCTACTGTCTTCGGCCCATGAAAGAGGATCAGGTCCTCTACTGCCTGAGCGCACCGTGAGGCACACTCGGTCGGGGTTGCCCCGCCCAGTTCGCACCGGGAGGGATTGGGCTGTGGTGCGTACACCATACCCGCTGGTGCCGGCTCGTAATCCGAAAGGCCTTTGCCGCCGCCCAACCACATGACGCCAGCCGTTGCTCCGTGGTAGGAGCCTTTGCGGCTTATGACCTTGTATCTGCCTGGCTCTCCCCGTTTCTTGTGGTAAGCCCTCGCTATCTTAATGGACGTCTCGTTGGCCTCCGAACCACCAGTGACGGGCCACACTCGCTCC
This sequence comes from SAR202 cluster bacterium Casp-Chloro-G4, assembly GCA_002816705.1. Lineage (GTDB taxonomy): Bacteria > Chloroflexota > Dehalococcoidia > Lucifugimonadales > JADFKI01 > Casp-Chloro-G4. The sequence continues at coordinate 6,911 of MUCK01000028.1, read as the reverse complement.
AGATCGCCCGGCAGCATGGTTCCTAGCTTCTCCACGAGACGTATAAGAGGCTCGGTTGTTGTGCCCTGTGGAAAATACGTCAGGGCTTGCATTTGCGCCAGCATAGCGTCCGCGATTTCTGAACGACCGTATCCAGCGTTAACGGAGGCGTATCCTCCATGCACATCGAGCCAGGTCCTTCCCTCCGAGTCTGTCACACGGGCGCCTTGCCCTGAGACAATGATGGTTGGTCCGCCCTCTTCCGCCGTCTGGGTCCAATCTGTATTGTGCATCCACAGATTTTCCAGTGCTGCGGCCTTCAAGCTGCTTTGTTCATTGGCGTCGTAGGCACTGACCATTTTCAACTCCAAGCTAGCACGCCCTCACGCCGGTGAGATAGGGTGCCTAGGTTCTCTGTTTAGACAATAACGCCGTAGTGTCGCAAATTGCCGATCGGTAGATAGCAATTGGGTTATTTCAATAAAACAGGATTAATTATGACGGTTTAAGTCATAGTGGCAATGCCCATTTCACCCTCAAGTTCCCACAGAGAAAGGTCGATGGCATGCACTATTTCGTCAACTTCTCCCGTAGTGATGCAAAGGGGCGGGCCTATACTAAGGATATTGCTACTTATTCGGAAAATTAGACCGTACTTCTTGAACTTTACGTTGAGACGTTCCGGAATGCGGTCCTCACGGGAGAATCCGGCTTTAGTCTTCCGGTCGCTTACAAGTTCCACGGCCAGCAATAAACCCAGGCCGCGCACATCCCCCACCAGAGGATGGTCCACCTTCAACCCTTCCAACTGCTGCTTGAAATATGCGCCAACCTCGGCGGAGTTCTGGACCATGTTCTCGTTTTCGAGAATCTCTATATTCTTTAGTGCAGCGGCCGCCGATACGGGGTGGCCGCTGAATGTAAGAACGTGGCGGAGGTAATTGTTCTCACCCGCGAAGGCGTCTGCGATTTCCCGCCTCACGATGGTAGCCGCCAGCGGTAGGTAGCTACTGATAATCCCTTTTGCCACCGTCATGATGTCCGGCACAACGCCCCAGTGCTCCATGGCGAACATCTTCCCGGTGCGTCCAAAGCCGCAAATGACCTCATCGGCGATGAGCAGCACGCCGTGGCGGTCGCAAATGTCTCGCAGCATGGGCCAGTAATCGTCGCCCGGCACTGCCGCCCCCTGAGGCACCCCTACGGGTTCCGCGATGACTGCCGCGATGGTCTCTGACCCGTGAAACTCTATAAGGCGTTCGATTTCGTTAGCGCAGCGTACGGCGCATTCTGAAGGCGTTTCGCCTCCCAACTCACAACGGTACGGGTTTGGTTGGGGCCCGTAGATCATACCGGGGTACGCCGGCTCGAAATCGTCTCTGGGCTGGGCTGCGCTGCCCCCTAACCACAGAACACCGGCGGTGGTGCCGTGGTAGGAGCCCCGACGACTTATGACCTTGTATCGTCCCGGCTCCCCGTTCCGCTTGTGGTAGGCGCGGGCGATCTTTAAGGCGGTCTCGTTGGCCTCCGAGCCGCCGCTGACGGGAAATACACGAGAAAGGCTTCCCGGCGCGATTGCCGCCAGCTTCTCAGCCAAACGTACTGTGGGCTCGGTTGTTGTGCCATTGGGAAAGTAGGATAGCTTTTGCATTTGTTCAAAAGCGGCGTCGGTGATTTCCGTTCGACCGTAACCAACGTTGACCGAGTTGTAGCCGCCGTTGACGTCGATCCAAGACCGGCCGTCGGAGTCTGTGACGCGCACTCCCTGGCCGCTGATTATTATCGGAGGGTCGCCCTCCTCAGCCATTTGTGACCAGTCGCGATTGTGCATCCAAAGGTATCGCAGCGAGGCATTTCGTAGCGCGTCGATGTCGGATGTTGAAGCCATTAGAGTACTCCTGCGAATCGCCTCATTTAGTAACTTGGCTGGCGGACTCGCTGTCAGTGTACTCCCACATCCATAGCTGTACAACTAGAGGGTTACTGCCTCTGACATGCGCAGCAAAGGGACTGCATATTTGCGTTTGATATATACTGTTTGCGCTTTTAGGAGTAAGCAAAGAGCTACAGTTTTTGGAGGCCTAGATGCGTTTCGGTTCTTTCGTGTTTCCGGTGAGTCATTCGCCGGACAACGACTCAAATGTTATTGATAACACGCTCGCTGAGGTGGAGTTGGGCGAGGAGATCGGTCTTGATACCGCCTGGCTCGCGGAGCACCACTTCGACGGCGCAGCAGCGTATGCCGACCCGCTTATGTTTGGGGCAGCCGTCGCAGCGCGGACCAAGCGAATCAAGATTGGCTTTGCCGTCCTGGAAATGGCGTTCTACCATCCAGTGCGGCTGGCGGTGCAAACCTCGGTGTTGGACAACCTCAGTCATGGCAGGCTTATCGTGGGCATAGGGAGGGGTTCCGCCTTTAACCATTACGAGTACATCGGATTTGGCATGACCATGGAGCAAGGCGTTGAGCGATTGGGAGAGGCTGAGGATCTTCTGATCAAGGCTTGGACCACCGAGAACCTGAAATACGATGGCAAATTCTGGAAAGTGGCCTTCCCCTTACTGCGCCCCCGTCCCTTCCAGAAGCCACATCCGCCTATTGTCAGGGCTTGCATCAGCGAGGCCTCGACGATAGCAATGGGTAAGATAGGCCGTCCAGTGCTCATCGGTGAGGTAGGCGTTCCGGCCGTGCGTAATCGGGTGGATGCCTTCGAGAACGCCATGCTGGCATCTGGCTTTAGCGAGGTCGCCACAGAGAAGGCGCTGGACCAGTGCTGGTTCTCCAGGGATATCTTCGTTGCCGAAACCTATGCAGAGGCACGTGAAAAGGCCGAATACGGCTTCGGCCGGGAACGTAAACATTTCCGTGCGGCTCGAGAGAACTTCAACCCAGACGGGTTCCCACCGATAGACCCAAACAAGCCTCTTTCTCCTGGGGAGGATATTGAGCAGGCATTCATCATGGGAACGCCCCAACAGGTGGTCGACCAGGTTGCCGAGATGCGAGACGCGGGCACCCGTAACCTGATGCTAAAGTTCAACATCGGAGAGATGGCTCCCGAGGACGTTCAAAAGTCCATGAAGCTCTTTGGCGAAAAGGTGATTCCGCTTTTCAAGTCTTAGTCGGCCATCGATTGGAACCCTTGGTATAGGATATGCAATGACCATGGATGGCCGACCGAATCAACTTACGAAAAGTTAGAAAACAGCCTCTGCCATCTTCTCCATGTTGTTCAGAGCCTCTTCTTCGGGGCCCGTTTCCAGCCGTAATGCAACGCTGTCCGCGCCGGCCTCCTCCAATGCGTTGAGGTGGTCGCGGTCGGCGTTTTGACCGAAGACCATGATCTGGATTGACTTGGGGTCGCGGCCGGCAGCTTCCGCTAGCTCGTCCAGTACGGCGCGGCCTTTCCTTATATCATCGGGCGTGACGCGATTGGGCATCCAGCCATCACCATACTCCACGATGCGCTGGAATACGTTCTTGGCCATGCCGCCCAGCAAGACGGGGGGGTGCGGTCGTTGTGTAGGCATGGGGAAGGAATAGACAGGCGGAAAGTCGTAGTACTTGCCGTGGTATTCGCTCTCCACGGTGGTCCAAAGCTGCTTCATGGCTAAAATCGCCTCGCGGGTCTGTGCCCAACGATGAGCGAAGTCGCCTCCCATGATGTCCGTCTCTTCGCGCAGCCAGCCTGCGCCGATGCCGAACTGGAAGCGGCCCTTGGAGTACATGTCGATGGTGGCTACTTCTTTGGCCAATATTAGCGGGTTGCGTTCCGGCACCAGGCAGATTCCCGTGCCTAGCTTCAGGGTAGTCGTCACCGCAGAGGCACGCCCCAGGGCCACGAACGGGTCTACGATATCTGCGTAGACCTTTGGTATTTTGCCATCCGCCGAACCAGGCCAAGGCGAGTTCGTATTCACAGGCAATATCGAATGTTCAGGCACCCATAACGTCGAGAATCCCAACTCCTCGGCCCGTTTGGCCACCACAGCGATATCTACCGAATAATCTGTTAAAAAGGATGATATTCCGATTTCCATAAGTCGTTGCCTCCATTTTTGTTGCGTGTCATTATACGCAATCGCGTAGCACGCGGCTCACCTCTGGCGACGGTGCTCGCTATAATGAAAGAAATCGCCTATTGCGTACCCATTTGGGGAAGCCGGTCGTGGGAGGGAAATTGGAAATCGTACAGGGCGTTCATATGATACCCAGTCGCATTTCTCGAATGTATCTGGTGGAGGACGCCTCGCTCACTCTAATCGATGCCGGGCTGCCCTGGGACGCGAGAGCCGTATACCGCTATGTGGAAAGCATCGGGAGAAGGCCGGAGGAAATCACATCCATCCTCATGACCCATAACCATCCAGACCACACCAGCGGAGCATACAGTATTTCCAAGAGGACAGGCGCCGACATCATCGCGCACGAGGACGATACGCGGCTCCACCATTCCAAAGGCCGTGACCTTGGCTACATGGGCATGTTCAACACCGTGAACCTGCCGCTGCCATTTCTGCGCAGGGCGGAGGTATCGCAGGCAGCGTCGGACGGTGATATTCTTCCGATTGCCGGTGGCATCCAGGTAATTCACACGCCTGGCCACACTCCCGGCAGCGCATGCTATTTGATGAAAGAGCGTGGAGTAATGTTCACGGGGGACACGGCTTTTAGCAACGGCAAGACAGTCAGCAGGTCCATTCCCTTCCCCGGCTACGACCGCGAGGCCTATCGCAAATCTTTGGAAAGGCTTGGCGAGATGGATTTCGACGTGATGTGCGGAGGACACGGCAGCCCTCTAGTGGGCAACGCCGCAGAGAAGCTAAGGCAACTCACGGCCGCCAAACCAGAACTGCCAACGTGGAGAGACCTACTGCTCAAACGCATTCCTAGCAGGATATCCAAGGCCAAGTCTTTCAGCGGAGAGGACTAATCTTGCAACTGTTAGCGGGCCTGGATGATTCTCGCCAGTTCTTGAAGCAGTTTGCGTAATTCCAGTTTGGCGCGTTCCATGATGGCGTCAGCCACAGCCAGTTTTCCTAGAGGGCCAACCTCGTTCTCTTGCATGCCCACGACCAGTCATTTATCGGCTAAAGCTTCAATTGACAGTGAAAATGTCGTACTATATTATGCCTATAGGGCCACATAGTGGCAACGTAGCTCAGGGGCAGAGCGGGCGCTTCATAAGCGCTAGGTCCGTGGTTCGAAACCACGCGTTGCCACCAAATGCAAGCCATGGCTCTGGTTCAATTTCCAGGGCGTCGGAACATTAATAACGAGTTCAAATCAGGGCGGTTAGCTCAGCTGGTTAGAGCGCCTGCTTCACACGCAGGAGGTCAGAGGTTCGAGTCCTCTATCGCCCACCAGAACACCTCGTGCCGAGGTGGCGGAACGGCAGACGCGCTGCGTTCAGAGCGCAGTACTCGCAAGGGTGTGTGGGTTCAAATCCCTCCCTCGGCACCAATTTTCCCGACGAAAAGAAATAGACTGGCACTAAGGCCAGTCTATTTTTGTTTTAGTTATGCGGTGCGAAGCCTATTTAGTAATAGACAGACGTTCCTGCGCCGCCCGTGGCCACCACCAGCTCCCCCGTCACGGCCCATGCTTTGTCCGACGCTAGGAAGGAGGTAAGATACGCCATCTCCGAGGCGTCCACCATGCGGCACAGAGAGTTGCCGCTGTGAGCGTTTGGAGCGAAGTCCTCGGCCTCAACCTCTTCCGGAGTTATTCCCCAATGACGAGCCCTGGCCTCCAGAAGTCCTGGCCTGCGCTCGATGCGGGTTATGCTCGGGTGTATGCAGTTGACTGTGATGCCAAACCGCCCCGGTTGTACCGCCAACGTTTTCGTCATATGCACCATGGTTTTGTTTCGAGCGCCGCGGCTGAGGTTGCCGGCGTGCCGCGAATTAGCGCCGCTTATGTTTATGAAGCGGCCCCATACCTCTGTTATACGTCCGTTTAAAACAATTTTTACTCGCGTATATTTTGTGCATGAATAGTAAAATACTTTTACTTTTTCCCACGATGCTTTTATTGGCGCCATTCTCTAGTGTTTACAGTGCCAACACAAACCCAATTGGAATAAATTTGGATTTTATTGCACCCTGGGCTTCGCAGATAGTGTTTGTTGATGCGATGCGTGCCGCACTTCCCTGGGTAGCTGTTGATGTAGAGAACGACTATGCATGGAGAGATGATATTGATATACCACAGGACGAAAACGGGTACCCACTCCAGATACCCTACATACGCAACGGTAGAGAAATTCTCGCCAGTGCGTTTGTGCTCACTAACCTAGATGGTCACTACCCCTCTGGTCTGTACACGCTGGTTATTGAAGGGAATGGAACGATCATAGTTTCAGGGGACACCCCTGAACGGGCGTACGAAGGACCTGGGACGTATACATTTGACGTACGACCAAGTGACGAGGGATTGTTCATAGAAATGGTCTCTTCAGAAATAGGGTCCCACATCTCCAATTTAGAAATTCTCTTCCCTGGATATGGGAATTCCATAGTAACTAATCAGTATCACCCCTTTTATCCACCGTTTATCGAAGACCTACAGGGATTTGATACGATTCGACAAATGGGGATGCTTATGACTGTAGACCATGCGTGCCACAATGCGGTCGGCAATCCCGAACAGTCGCGAGATGTGAATTGCCAACATACGTGGAAGGGAAGAACAGGGCCTAATGAACGAAGTCAAAGTGCTGACCGGAAGGGAATTGCATGGGAACATGCAATTGATTTGGTATCGCACGTCCGTGGGGCAAACATGTGGGTCAATTTACCTCATGCAGCAACAGATGACTACGTTCGCAGACTAGCGCTGCTGGTTCGGGACCGATTGCCTGATGATCGGAGTGTCTACCTAGAACTTTCTAATGAAGTGTGGAATGGGTCGCCCGAGTTTATTGAAGCAA
>MUCK01000027.1 GCA_002816705.1 SAR202 cluster bacterium Casp-Chloro-G4 | reverse complement strand
ACCAATGGTCACAAAGTCAAAACGAATAGGAACGGGACAGTAATGAGCCTATTATGTGCTGGAAGTGTGGTGCGCCAGAAGGGATTCGAACCCCCGACCCTCGGTTCCGAAGACCGATGCTCTATCCACTGAGCTACTGGCGCATGTTTTGAGAAGTTGTGGCGGGGGCCGTAGTGGGCTCAACACTTAGGTCAACCTAACACTACGATGGCTATATCCTCTCGCCAAACCGTTACATTATAAACCCTTCTGAGTTAACCGGTAAGGTCGCTGATGAACTGCTTGTGGTTCTCGGCTCCGGTCCAGCGAAGGCTCTGGTCGTCAGCCACCTCCAGGTCGCCGATCTCGTCCAGAAGCTCGATGTGGGCCACGATCTCCGATAGGGCCATGTACAGGTTGCCGCCGACAAGCTTGCGCTTGGAGAAGACGCCGCGCGTGATGCTCTCCAGTGTCGTTGGCTTGGTGCCGATTCGCCGAAGTATGCGGCCTAGCCTTTCGGCATGATGATCGATCACTTCCGTCGCTCTGGAAACGGTCTGGAAGTTGAACTTGTTCCTGTTAAACAGGCGATGTGCCGGCAGGACAGCAACTTCCTCTCCCAGGTCGACTACCTTTTGCAAGGACTTGAGGTAGGTGGCCAGGCCGTAGAAGTCCCTCTCGTCATGGAAGTGCGCAGGCATCGAACTCTTGATGTCGTCTCCGTACAAGGTCCTAGTGGTGGGGTGGGGTGTGATTTCCGGCAAAACATGGTCTCCGGTAAACACTATGCCGTCCATCATCACGCATATCTCGTCCGGGGAATGGCCAGGCGCATGCATAAATGTCAGTCCGCCAAAGGTCTCACCCTCTCCAACTCCGTGTCCGACGTGGTAGTGGCGGCGCTTTTCGACGTAGTCCTCATGCCTAGCCCGATAGCTGGACATTTTCGACGAGTCAGGAGCGTTGGCTTCCTTGTCATTCTTAACGACCCGCTCCATCTCCTCCTGAATAGCAGACGCTGCCTTGCGCTGAACGTCCCAGGGATTGTGGGGGAGGAGATGCTCATAGATGTCGTGTGCCCATATCTCCGCGCCTGTGTCTTTCGCCAGGTCTCCTGCCGCGCCATCGTGGTCCTGATGCCCGTGGGTAACGATTACCCTATCGATATCGCGGGGTTGGAAGCCGACTTCCCTGATGCCCTCGGCTAGCATAGAGTAGGAGCCTACCGCGCCGGCATCAATGAGGGTCAGCCCCTCGTTTTCGAACAGATATGCCCAAGTAGGCCCGGTGCCGGAGGGCCAATCCTGAGGAACTGCGATGGTGTGAATTACGAGACCGCTGTGGGTGGTGATGCGGACAATCATGCGATTGCCCTGGGGATCGCCTTGACGCAACACAGTTACGTCTTTAAAGGCTTCCGACATTAAGGTACCCTCCGTCGTTCGAATTGGAAGGGGCCTGCCAGGACGCTTTAAGTTTAGAGATTAGTATTTCTTGCGACCGCCTGTAATACTTCGATGCCCCGGGGCTGGTGTTTACGTGTGGTGACAGAAAGGTTTGCAAGGATTTGGGGTGAGCGAAGGGATTCGAACCCTCGATCTCCAGGACCACAACCTGGCGCCTTAGACCAACTTGGCTACGCTCACCATGCACGTTAATACACCTTGAAAATTTTACACCCGCCGAATACGGGGGTCAAATTAACGCAGGGAAGAGAGGGTGAACTCCAGCGGAAGGCTATAACTAGGCCAGCTGTTGCTCAGTAGCGGCACGAACAACGTCGATTGTCTTGGTGGTAAGTGCCTCCAAGACCTCTTCAACGAGTATGTCCTGCTTGGTGTGGTGACGTAACGGTAGAGTAGGATCCACGCGGTAGATATTTCGTCGGCCCCTCTTTCGGCGTTCGATGTACCCCGCCGACTCTAGATCGGAGATGATCTTATGAGTCGTCCTTTCCGTCACACCAACATAATTTGCTATCTCCCGAGCTGTACTTTTAGTGTTGTGGAATATATAGCTCAAGACAAGCCCGTGATTAGTAATGAAAGTCCATCCAGGTGTTGTCGACATCTGCATGAGCCCCACTGTCAGAATTTTCAGGCATCCTAACACAGGAATGCAAGGGAATCAACTTATGCTGTTTAATCACTATTTATTCATTTTAATATCAAACTGAGCCCCATTAAAGTCCCATAACCAGATTCACCAACGTGCGCACAGGAACGCCGGTGGCGCCTTTCAAAGTACTGCCTTGGGTTGTAGCAGACCTGGCCATAGCCGCAATATCCAAGTGTACCCACGAAGCACCGTCGTTGAACTCGCCGATTATCATGGCTCCGGTTATGGATCCGGCTCCCCGGCCTCCGGTATTCCTCATGTCAGCGATATCGCTCTTGTACTGTTCCTTGTACTCATCCCACGTGGGTAACTGCCAGACTCGTTCCCCTACCCCGTTGCCTGCCGCCATTACCAGGTCCGTGAACGCCTGATCGTTTCCGAAGGCTCCCATGCATTTGTTGCCCAGAGCAATTGAGATTGCCCCGGTTAGCGTGGCCACATCCACGATTCTGCCCAATCCGATCGAGCAGGCATAGGCCACAGCGTCCGCCAACACCAGCCTACCCTCAGCATCGGTATTGTCTATCTCGATGGTTTTGCCGTTCATGGCTCTGACCACGTCACCCGGGCGTTGGGCCGTACCGCTGGGCATGTTCTCCGTTGCCGGAACGATGGCCGTAACGTTAACCTTTGGCTTCAGAGCGCCTATAGCTCTCATAGCAGCAATCACGGCTGCGCCCCCGGACATGTCGCTCTTCATAGTCAACATACCAGCGGCGCTTTTTATATCCAGGCCACCGCTATCGAAGGTAATGCCTTTGCCCACTAAGCCAATATTGTTGGATGGGTTATCCGGGTCTCCCTGGTAATTCAATATGATGAACTTGGGCGGCTCTTCACTGCCCTGAGCGACTCCTAGCAAGGCTCCCATGCCCAACTCGGCCATTTGAGGCTTCTCTAAAACCTTAAGACTCAAGCCCACGTCATTCGCGACGGACAGGGCGCGTTCCGCCATCTCTGACGGTGTCATAACATTAGCGGGCTCGTTGCCCATGTCGCGGCACAGGTTGACGGCTTCGGCGATGGATACCCCCCTGGCCAGACCATGCTCCAGTTCTCCAACCTTGGATTTATCCGACTCGACAACCGTCAACTGGTCAAACCTATTAGTTTCAGGGTCGGTCGACTTGTACTTATCGAACCTGTACAAACCCATGATGGTGCCCTCGGCGATAGCCTGAGCACAGCCGCCCGCATCCAGCCCGCCTATGCCTGCACCATGTGCTATCGTCGCGGCGCTGCTTACACCGATGCTTCGCAAACGCCTGGCACACTGGGCAGCGACGTCACTAACGCCCCCTAAAGTAAAGGCTTCCGGCTTGCCAAGTCCTGCCACCACCACCCGTGTGGGCGTCATCTTACCTAACGTATGAATAAGTGTGATCTCGCCCTTTTTCCCTTTAATTTCTCCGTCCTCTATGAGTTTGGAGATAGCTCCGTCTAGCGCTTTGTCCACGGCGCCAGTGGCTCCACCAGGCGACGTTACGCCTTGGAACAGGTTAACGATAATCGCACCTACCTGCTGCTGGGTAATGTCGCCTGATACGACTTTTATCTCCATGATGACCTCCTGAAATAATTGACCACACCAACCTACATCAGCGTGTTGAGAAGTGAGAATTTTGCCACAATTCGAGCCCAATAGCAGCCCTAATTATAGGCTACGATTTCTGCTTCCGCTACCTGTCTGCGCCTGCTATAATCCCCGCGAAAACAGGTGGTAATCGGATGGCCTATTCTCGCGCGGATTCCCACGTTTTTGGCAAACTTTAAGCTAAGTCTCATCCAAATATAAGTGGAGGGCCAATTGCCTGAACGAAAAATAAGCGAACAGGAAAAACAGATCGAGCGGCGGGCCCGCAAAGTTCTGCCCGGGGGAAGTCTGGGCAACCTTACCAACAACATCGTGATCACGGAAGGCAAGGCGGGCCGCGTTCGGGATGCCAGCGGCAACGAGTACGTCGACTACCTGCTTGGCTCCGGCCCGATGCTGGTAGGACATGCCCACCCAGAAGTGATCGCCGCAGTCCAACAGCAGTTGGAAAAGGGCACGACGTTCTTCGCCAACAACGAGCACGCGGTACTCCTGGCCGAGGAAATCGTCAGCGCTGTGGCATGCGCGGAGAAGGTCCGGTTCACAACCAGCGGCACGGAGGCCACACTCTTCGCCATGCGCGCGGCCCGCGCATTTCGCGGACGAGACAAGGTCCTGAAGTTTGAGGGCGGGTATCACGGCATGCACGACTATGCCCTGATGAGCATGATCACGACGAACCCCGTAGACTTCCCGCAGGCGACTCCTGACTCCGCCGGTATACCAAAGTCGATTCAGAACGAAATGCTTATAGCCCCTTTCAACGACCTAGAGACTACTTCGGCTATTATCGAGCGCCACCACGACGAGCTGGCTGCAGTCATAGTCGAGCCTTTCCAACGCCTTATACCGCCAAAGCCCGGGTTCCTTCAGGGGTTGAGAGACGTTACCAACCAGTACGAGATACCGCTGATATTCGATGAGATCGTGACCGGGTTTCGGTTCGCCTACGGCGGGGCACAGGAGTTTTACGGGGTGACTCCTGACCTATGCACAATGGGGAAGGTCATAGCTGGAGGATTCCCGTTGGCACTGGTGGCGGGGAAAGACGAGATAATGGCCCACTTCGACAGGTCTGCTGAGCCTGATGCCTTCCTACCGCAGATCGGAACGCTAAGCGGCAATCCAGTTGCGGCCGTGGCAGGTCTGGCCACCCTGGAGATACTCAAACGACCCGGCACCTACGAGCGCCTTTTCGCCACAGGCCAGACGTTGAAGGACGAACTTCAGCGCCTGATGGACGAAGCCGAAATTCCAGCCAAGGTGGTTGGAGAGGCACCCCTCTTTGACGTGTTTTTCACCGAAGAAGAGATCACGGATTACCGCTCGACCCTGAGGGCAGACAAGACCCAACTAAATCGATTCAATGCCCTGCTGTTGGAAGAAGGGGTCCTAAAAGGCGACTCCAAGTTCTATATATCGGTGGCACATGACCAGGATGATGTCCGCCGCACCCTGGACGCCTTCCAATTTGCAGTAAATCAGTTAAAAGTTTAAGCAGGCAAGCCCATCCGTTGCAGCACCCACGAATAGTTTTATGTGGCTATATGCAATTAAGGCATATAACATTACGTTTACCTTTTAGCTTCATATGGGGCTAAATACCTGACATAATCCTCAGGATAATTACGAAATTCGTAATAGGTCAGGTTCATTTGGTGAATTATTATTCTTTAATCCCAATAACCTATATCAATCTCGACTAATTCCCGAAATTAAACTGGAAAAAGCCTTGACTTTTCCATCCTGCGGGCGTACTTTCTCAATTGCACTTCAGGGTTAATCTTTAGTGCCAAATGATGGATCAGTTGCCGAAAATAAAAAGAGGTGCGATTGAGTGAATCTAGGAACAACAACCATAAACATCGTTAGCGACGGCACAATACTTATGGACGGCGGCTCCGTTTTTGGACAGGTGCCCAAAGCACAATGGGAAATGCAGATCAAACCTGATCGCCGAAACCGAATCCGACTGGCGTTAAACTGCATGCTGGTTCAAACTCCCAAGGTAAACATTCTGGTAGACACGGGAGCGGGATCCAAGCGGCAGGACAAGTTCAAAGAGGTGTATGGGCTCAACGGGAACAAGCTGTTGAAAGGGCTCCGAGCCTTGGGGCTCACGGCTAGGGACATCGACGTGGTTGTCCTAAGCAACCTACAGTTTGACCACAGCGGCGGCTGCACGAAACTGGACCGCTCAGGCAACGCGATTCCAACTTTTCCCAAGGCAAAATACCTGGTGCAGAAGAGTAGTTGGGAACAGGCCATCTCCCCCAACGAGCGCTTCAAGCACACTTTTTATAACGACGACTTCATGCCTTTGCAAGAGAAGGGCCTGATCGAGTTCGTCGACGGCAACTACGAGGTCATTCCTGGTCTAACAGTGAAGGTTACTAACGGACCTTCGGCAGGACACCAGATTGTTTTGGTGGAACGAGGCAGCGAGAAGATCGCATATGTGAGTGATCTTATCCCTACGCCTTACCACCTGCCCCTACCCTACATACAGGCGATGGACGAGCACCCCAACGAGACGCTGGTGCAGAAGAAAGACTTCCTTGAGATGGCTGTCGAAGGCGGCTGGCTCGTTATATTCGGCCACGGCCACGACCCAAAAGCAGGTTATGTTCAGCAGAAGAACGGTTCGTCACAGTTGGTGCCTGTAGAGGTTTAGTCCTACCGGTAGTACTTGTTTCTTTATTAATGAAGGGCCTGGGTTTCACCCAGGCCCTAATTTTTTGTCTTTGCCCGGCCTGGTCAATGCGATGCGAGATTTATCAATTCAGCCAACACGCCGGTCTCATCTACAGACATGAGCCGGACCGGAGTGATCCGATTCCCCAGGCCTGTCTCCCCTGCCGCTGCTACCCTAACGTAGTCCTCCGTTAGTCCGGACCACCGCAGACCCTCATCGGAGTCGGGTTCTCCCACCGGGTTCAACTCCCATAATACGAAACGCGTTTCACCAATCACGCCGCGTCTAAAATCAAGCGACTGTTTTTGGGCCAATCCCAGTAGTCTGCGCACTCGCAACGTCTTTACGTCGGATAAAAGCTGGCCCGATAGATGGGCGCCGGTAGTCCCCGGTCGAATGGAGTACGGGAAAACGTGCATATCGGCAAATTCGATGCTGTCGCACAGCTCGTACGTGCGCTGAAAATCCTCATCTGTCTCTCCAGGAAATCCTACGATTACGTCCGCCGTAATCGAAGCTCCTGGCACTCTGTCTCGAATCAGCCGTATAGCATCCGCGTATTCCTTAGAGGTATACCTGCGCCTCATGGATTTCAGGACGGCATCGCTTCCACTCTGCAGCGGAAGATGAAAATGCGGGCACAGCCTCTTATCCGACCAGCACTCCAGCAGATCTTCGTCTACTTCCTGAGGTTGCAGAGATGAAACCCGCAGTCGCGGAGCCGCTGTCTCGGATAGGACACTTTGAATTAACCCACGAAGACTGGTATTAGGCCATTCAAAGCCATAGGTGCCCAGTTGAGTCCCCGTGAGTACAACTTCCTTGTACCCCTCAGCCACTCGGCAGGCGACCTCCTCGACGACCTGATCTACGGGAATGCTGCGCTCTCTGCCTCGAACCTTAGGCACAATGCAGTACGCACAGACCTGGTCGCAACCCTCCTGGATCTTCACCATGGCTCGGGTGCGAGAAACTGACGCTGGAGTATGCTTTAGTTCGTCCCCTATGGGTCGAATATCATCGGGCAGCCCCATCCACTCGACGACCTGCCTTACCAGCGTGGACTTTTCGGCATTGCCAATTACCAGGTCTATCTCCTCCAGATCACGAAGCTCCTCGGGGGAGCGCTGGGCATAGCAGCCCGTGGCAACAATGGTGGCGTTGGGGTTACGACGGCGAGCCGCCCTCAGGGCGTGCCTGGCCTTGCCGTCCGCAACATGGGTCACTGTGCAGCTATTGACCACGTAAACGTCTACAGGCTCTCCCGTGTCCACGTGACGAAACCCTGCCTCGGCGAACGTCCTCGAAAGCTTCAACGTGTCGGCCTGGTTCAGCTTGCAGCCATGGGTTTCTATTGCCACCGTGGGCGCGGCATTTCCGTCTGTGGACATGGTCATACTCGCCTTCACAGTTTCTTGGATGGTATTATAGGAACCCTTGGAAGAGGGCGTCAACGAGAATGATAGCAGCCAACGACAGCGTGAATACCCCAAATGATATATGACATCTCAATACCCATAACAGAGTCCATGGCGGTCCACCCTGGGGACCCTAAGGTGACGGTCGACAAGGTGATGGATGTTTCCGACGGCGCACCCTACACGCTCACGAATATAGCCATGGGGTCGCACACCGGAACACATGTGGACGCCCCGAGCCACCTTCTGCCCGGTGGGGCCACGGTTGATTATGTCGCGATTGACGTCTTGCTGGGCCCATGCCACGTGGCGTGGGTAAATACAGATATGGAGATATCAAATCAACACCTGGAGGGCTTAGAGGTGCCGGCTGGAACGACGCGGCTGCTTCTCCGCACAAAACAGTCCAAAGGCTACCTGACGCTGGATGCCGGGCGCTGCCTCATAGAAAAGGGCATCAGGCTGGTGGGAATCGATTCCCCATCCGTGGACGCTCCGGCCTCTTCAGATCTTCCAGTACATCGCGCGTTACTGGCGGCAGAGGTCGTAATTGTAGAAAACCTGGCTCTGGATACCATCGAGCCTGGCCATTACATACTCGCCTGTCTGCCCTTGAGGATAGCGGGGTGCGATGGCTCCCCTGCCAGGGCGGTGCTCATGGAATCGACTGCAGACTTAATGGACGAGGTTTCTCATGGCTGAACCAGGCTTCTGGCTGGACCGGGCCAAAAAACTTGTTGGATACCATCATGAGGCCCTGGACTTCATTAACCGTGTCGGTGACCAGTTGCCGGTTAACGAGTCCCACGCAAGCCAATTGAGACTCCTGTGGGTGGAGGCGGACGAGTTGGACCAGATGGTCTGCTCGTTGCTGGAAGACGTGAACACCCACCTCATCGAAGGCAGCGGGGAGATGGACACGACCCGAGGCGCAGACGTTCGCCCTTCCCTCCTAGCGGATGATGCTCTGTTCTTCGAGTGCGCGTGGTCACTGACGTGGGCCGACGGCAAAGCAATATCGCTCAACCTGGCCATTGACGCCTCTACTGGCATTTTCGAAGTCTTGACCAGCGGGCATACCTCCCAGGCGACGCGGTCTGTGCGATTCCCCGTCTCTGAGTCTGCATTGAAGGACGCGTTTACAGAAGTCTACGTTGCGGAAGCGACCTACTAGGTACTCTTCAGCGACCCTATCCCCAAATTGAGATGCTTTGAATAAGGCGCGTTTTCGGCGTGTCGAAACACATCCAGCACGATCAAATAGGCGAACCAAACCGGCCGCAAAACTTCCACTATTTTCTTGATTATGTCTAATTTTCAGACCAAACGCCATCAAGAGCCAAATCGCGAACACGACCGAGATGTCCAATCTACCTTTACGCCTTTGCCAAGCCGTCCACAACTCCATGAAACGCTCCAATCAACACGTTTTTTCATGTTTAGTTTAGGTATAACGACCTGGCCGCGCGTACGTGAAAAAGTGAAAAAATCGCTAGGGAGCTAGAACTTCGGATCCCTTGTCCAAGGGCTTACGGTCTTTTTACGTTTTGTTATGCTATCCATTTGTAATTGTTTGCCCCAATGACCAGGAGAAGGACCGTTTCAGAAAAAGTTTGGCTTATTTCTAGTATTCTTGGGCGCGTTGCCTTGATATAATGCGGCAGATTATTAGCCATTTTTGATTGGCGGCATCTTGCCCTATTATGTGCCGCCGTATGCCCCACCCAACATGATGGGGAAATCATGGAGTACTTTTTATCATGAAAAATCGTGTGGTAGTGACCGGCATCGGTGTCGTAAGCCCCCTGGGACTGGACAGAAAATCCACCTGGAACGCATTGATGGCGGGCGAATCGGGAATTGGTCGTATAACCTCGTTCGATACCGAGGGCTTTCAGACCACCATCGCCGCCGAGGTAAAGGGCTTCGACCCTGAAACCTACGTCGGCAAGAAGCAGGCCCGTCGTATGGACCGCTTCGTGCAGTTGGCCGCAGCAGCAACCATCGAGGCTGTCGAGCATTCGGACATGAAGATCGTTCCTGAGAACAGCACACGCATATCGGTGATGATTTCCAGCGGCATAGGCGGCATCATGACCCTGTCTGAGCAGATAGGGGTGCTGAACGAACGCGGTCCGTCGCGCGTCAGCCCGTTCCTGGTGCCCATGATGCTCCCGGATATGGCATCAGGACAAGTATCCATAATGCTGGGGGCAAAAGGCCCCAATTACTCGACCGTATCAGCATGCTCAAGCGGAGCCGATGCCATCGGCCAGGCCTTTGAGGTGCTACAGCAAGGCGACGCTGACGTCGTCTTTGCCGGTGGCGCCGAAGCAGCCATATGCCCAATCGGGGTGGCCGGTTTCAACGCCTGCATGGCTCTATCAACCCGCAACGATGATCCGAAGGCCGCCTCCAGGCCCTTCGACGTGGACAGAGACGGATTCGTCCTGGGCGAGGGGGCCGCTGTGCTAGTGTTGGAGACGATGGACCACGCGATAAGTAGAGGCGCGAAGCCCATTGCCGAACTGGTAGGTTACGGAACCACCGCTGACGCCAATCACATTACGCAGCCCGCTCCCGAAGGTGAGGGCGCGTCACGGGCCATGCGAATTGCCCTAAAAAAGGCTGGCCTCCAACCGGAAGAGATCAGCTACATAAATGCCCACGGCACCTCTACCCCACTGAACGACAAGTATGAGACCATGGCCATGAAGGGCGTGTTCAGCGAAAGGGCGTACAGCATCCCCATTAGCTCCACCAAGTCCATGACTGGGCATTTACTTGGAGCCAGCGGGGCGTTAGAGTCGGCCATATCGGTTATGGCCATAGCCAAATCAGCAATTCCCCCCACGATTAATCTGGACAACGCAGACCCTGATTGCGATCTGGATTACACGCCCAATGTCGCCCGCCAAGGGACGGTAAGGGCCGCCATGACCAATTCCTTCGGATTCGGGGGCCACAACGCCTCTCTGGTCTACCAGGCTTTTATCGAGTAATTTCGCTCCTATCTGACAGCCAGCCACCACCCAGGGCACCAGTATTTGAAGCGGCCGTCTAATTGGCCACATACCCAGGCTAGCGGCCATGGATGACTTATGATTTCTAAAAAGTGGCGTATGACAGAAGCCCCGCCCGCAGGCTTCTCGCAAGAACTGGGCCTCTCATCCTTCCACTCCCACCTGTTGTACAGCCGTGGCGTAAAGGCCCGCGCGGATCTCGCACCCTACCTAAACGCCGAACGTGGCATAACGTACGATCCCATGTTATTTCCGGGCATGAACGTGGCCGTAATGCGGCTGCGGAGAGCCGTGGAGTCCGGGGAACTCATAGGTCTTTTCGGAGACTTTGACGCGGACGGAATAACCGGTACCGCACTACTGATAAATGCGCTACGGGATATCGGCGGCTCAGTAGTCCCTTACCTGCCTCATCGCGTGGATGAGGGGCATGGGCTCAATCCGGATGCCGTCCACTACCTGAAGGAACAGGGCGTCTCGCTGATGATAACAGTGGACTGCGGCACCACCTCCATTTCAGAGGTGGACCTGGCGGCAACTTTAGGTATCGAGACAATAATTACGGACCACCACACTATGCTACCTACCCTGCCGGCGGCGTGTGCCATTCTCAATCCCAATCATCCGGACTCCACATACCCATTCCTTGGGCTGACGGGAGTCGGCATGGCCTTCAAGCTCGTCGAGGCATTGTATGACGACATGGGACTGCCCTGGCCAGAGCATTTGTTGGGACTTGTGGCCCTGGGAACGGTGGCTGATGTCGGTCCGCTGACCGGCGAGAACAGATTCTTCGTAAAAAGGGGACTTGAAGAGCTAAACAAAACACAAAACATAGGTATACGGGCATTAGCCGAGAGTGCCAGACTGAAGTTTGGTTCATTGGACACGGAGTCCTTGTCCTTCGGCTTAATCCCCCGTCTCAACGTCGCTGGAAGGCTGGGAAATGCCGGTTTAAGCCTCGAGCTACTCACGGCGACTGACTCGGCGCGCGCTCACGAATTGGCAACCCAACTTGAACACAAAAATTCTGAACGACAAACACTCACGGAGCAGGGTATGCAGGCGGCGAACGAGCAATTGGAGGCCCAGATGAGCGGCCGAGGCCTTCCGTCTATCCTGATAGTCAAAAGTGATGATTGGATACCGGGAATTCTAGGGCTCATCGCGGGAAGATTGGCAGAGCAGTACTACAGGCCGGCTATCGCGATCTCCACAGCTGGCGAGTTGAGCCGAGCCAGCGCCCGCAGCATTCCAGAGTTCAATATCATTGAGGCCATTCGTGAGGGACAGGAGCTTTACATCAAGTCAGGAGGCCACCACCAGGCTGCTGGCTTCACGATACCAACGTCCTCCCTGCCCGTCCTGGAAGAGAAGCTCTATGCCGTAGCTGCAGAGAAGTTGCGCGATGTTGAGCTGTCGCCTGCGATCGACATTGATTGCAAGGTTCCCCTTTCCATGTTCACCAGGGAAAACTTTGACTTTATTCAGTCACTGGCCCCATTCGGTGAAGCCAACCGAGCCCCCATATTCATGACGCGAAACGTCCGGGTGGTGGAATCGCGGCAAGTGGGAAGCGAAGGCCGCCACCTGAAGATGCGAGTGTGGGATGACGGCGCTGCCTTTGGAGCGATAGCTTTCCGCCAGGGCGATAAGATTCATGAGACACAACGCGGCGTGGACCTCGTATACACAGTGGGCCTGGACACCTGGGGTTACCAGCCCAAAGTACAGCTTACGGTTATGGATTTCCGCCCCTCCCGTTAGCCCCGTATTAGAGCACCGCCCTCTCCACCTTCACGGCGCGCCCCGTGGCAGCAGACTCAATGATGGCAGATGTAACCTCCACCACGCGCAGCCCATCCACGCCCGACGCTCGAAACTCCTCATCGCTTTGCACCGCCCTGTTGAAGGCCTCTATCTGTAACTTGTACAGCGCCTGCAGGCCGTCGTCGTAGGACTCAGAGGTCTGAATGGTCTCAGTATCCACCTCAAGGCTGCCTGTGCAGGCCTCCCACAGGGTACCGCGCAAGGCGATTCGTCCGTGGCTGCCGTAGATCATGGCGTCGTTCTCGGACTCCGGCACACGGCGTCCTACGGTTATGGAACCCATCGTGCCGTCCTCAAAGCGTATAGCTATGGACGCTGCTTGCTCCAAAGGGCTCTCTTCTGTCTGACCGTCCGTCAACGCTGCCACCTCGGCAATATACTGGCCAGTCATGTGCTGCAGGATATCTATGACGTGCACGCCTGTTCCCATAAGAGTGGACGCGCCCCCAATCATCTGAGGGTCGCCCCACCACTGCGAACGGCCAGTGCGAGCGGGAGGGTTCACAACGCCTCGCTGCCCAAGGCACCACTGCCCTTGCACCAGGGAGACCGCGCCCAACGCCTGCAGGTCCAGCAACTCCTTGGCCTTAATATGCCCCGGATGGAACCTCAGATGAAAGCCCACGCCGAGTTTAACCCCGCGCTTGTCGCATTCGGTGACCATATTTAACGCGTCAGAGACGCCAGTAGCCATAGGCTTTTCCACCAGAACGTGCTTCCCTGCTCTGGCGGCCGCTATTGTGTGCTCGGCGTGCATGAAGTTGGGCGAGGCAATGAATACGGCATCTACGTTCGAATCTGACAGAATGCCGTCCAGCGAATCATATGCCGAGTCGGCGCCATGCTTTTCAGCGAAGGCCTCAGCGGTTGCCAGGTCTCGACTGTAGGCCGCCACGAAACGTGTTTCGGCCGCCTGATTCATGGCGGGAGCGATCTTAATGTCGCTGTGTCTTCCCAGACTTATCAGACCCCATCCAATTGCCACCTTTCACCTCACTTCAGCGTATTTTAACGTTTAATTTCAGTTGCGATTTTCAGTCAATAGACTGAAATATTAGCATTTTACTCGGATAAACAAAAGCGCCCTCCATTTTGGTAGAGGGCGCCTGTTTGATTGCGAAAATACTGTATTTTAGGTACCGAACTCGCCAGTTTAGCGGTCCCTCTGCCTCCGGCGGCGTTGGGCCCTGGTGCCGCGTCCAACTGACGCTGGGGGCTCCAGAGGAGTGCCGTCTGCAGCCAATCGAAGTGCCGCTCCGGGCCGAGCTTTAATGATGAGCAGTGGAACCGTTATAAGCAGGACCAGAAGGGCAATGTACTGGGCCTCTTGCAAACCCAGTGCCCATATTCTGTCCTCTCTGAGGAAGGTGATGAGGAACCGTCCGGTAGAGTACAGGGCCAGGTACAGCGCGAACAGCATGCCGTCGGGTCGTATCTTGCCTCTCAGCTTCCAGACCAGCACCAGGGCCAGCAAGTTCCATATTATCTCGTAGGCTATTACGGGCTGCACAGCAATGCCAATGCCGTTTGAGCAGATCCTGGCATCGCTGATCGGGTTAATCCAGTTGAAACCAAAGATGAAATCGTTGGCGGCCTTGGCGCAATGCTCGCCATTGACGATATCTCCCAGGCGGCCTATAGACTGCGACAGGAGCATAACGGGAGCCGTCAGGTCGGCGATGAGGCCCACGGGATGCTTGGCCCACAGCGCGTAACTGGTGCCTCCGATAAATCCACCCAGTATGCCTCCCCATAAGCCTATACCGCCACTCCAGATGAACAGTATCTGGACGAGGTTATCCTGATAATAGGCCCATTGGTCTATTACGTGCACCACTCTGGCGCCTATGACGCCCCCGATAATGGCCCAGATAGCTATGGAGTAAATATCATCCGGGTCTATGCCCTTCATGGGCGCCCACCTCCCTACCAGGAAGACGGCGGTGGCAACAGCTATGAAGCTGAAGAAACCGTGCCAACTTAGCAGGAAAGAACCGGCGGATATTAGATTGGGCCCTACTTCTATTTCGATCATGTAAATACCGCAATGAAAGGATTAGTGTAGAACTGTGGACGCTCTCTCCGTTGTGAACCCTAAAGGCCCACCACCGCCTGTGTTAAGCTCTTAGCCCTCATTGGCTGTTTTACGGTACAGGCGTTGGCATTCGGTCGAAAGCCACATTAAGGTAGCGGGGCGAAGTAGCCGTGTCAAGCCAATAAATCGAGGGCATCGAGCCCGCTCTTATGCTAATATGGTGTCAACTGCAAAAGACACATAAAGAGGACGACACATGCAGGAAAGCGTTAAGCTCTTCCTTGACTACATGACAGTAGAGCGGGGCGTCTCCCCCAACACGCGTATCGCCTACAAGAACGACCTCAACCAGTTGGTAGAGTACCTGGTAACGACTCATCCAGCCGAGGATTTTGGCTGGCCGAACGTAAACGATGAGGTCATGACTGCGTACCTGCTTCGACTCCACGACCAGGGTTACTCAGATACAACGCGAGCGCGAAAGGTGGCGTCGGCCAAGTCTCTGTTCGGCTACCTGCTGGATGAGGGCCTGATACCCAAGGACCCAACGGAGAATCTAAGTTCTCCCAGGGTCGGCAGAGCCTTACCAGAGGCGCTGACGGTAGACGAGGTAGTAGAGCTTTTAGCCTCCGTTTCCAAAGGGAGCACACCCGATGTCTCTCGAGACCAGGGTATGTTGGAGCTTCTGTACGCCAGCGGGATGAGAGTAACGGAACTGGTCTCCCTGGACATAAGCGATGTGGACCTCGAACGAGGTTCCGTGCGATGCTTCGGCAAGGGAGCCAAAGAGCGAGTCATCCCAATCCATCAGAACGCCGTGAGCGTGCTAAAAGAGTATCTGGCCGAGGCCAGGCCCCGCATGTCGAACCCGCGTTCCGGTGGTTCCCTGTTCCTAAACAGGCGCGGAGAGCGGCTAACACGCCAGGGGTTTTGGCTGATTCTCAAAGGCCATGCCAAACGCGCAGGCATCGAAAAGAAGATTACCCCACATACGCTACGCCACAGTTTCGCTACGCATCTTTTAAGGGGCGGAGCGCCTCTCCGCCATGTGCAAGAACTGCTGGGGCACGCCAGCATCACAACAACGCAGCTATATACTCACCTAACTAGCGAACACGTTAGATCCGAATACGATAAAGCCCATCCTCGGGCGCGTTAGCCATCAGGAGGATACCTTTATGCCAAGCAAATCAAACAAAGCAGCATCCAGACAGGCCAAACTCAGGGATAAAAAACGGCGCGACAGGCCCGGCCCGCAGCAGACGGATTCCGGCCCTACCGGGTCTGCGTCTTTCGTTGATACGGCGGTAGCGGAATCCGATGAGGTGCAACAAGACGTCGCAGTGGTTGAAGCTTCTCCTCGGCCACGACCGACGCCCCGCCCTGCCGCGAGGCAACGCTCTGCGCCTCGATCCGGCCGACGAGTGGCCGAAGCAGCAGAGGCCCCGATATACAGATACCTGGGTGGCGAGCTTAGGCAGATCGGAATCATATCCGCGATAGTCGTAGCGATACTGGTTGCCCTAACGTTCGTGTTAGGCTAACCACCTTCTACAAGCAACTCAAGAGCTGGTCCGGCTGGGCGGCACAGTCTAGCCGGATCTCCTTTAATTACCGCATCGGCATGTACAGGGATAGCCGGCAGTAGCTACACTGGTACATATGCAACGAATCGATTTCTCAGACCGCCTCCGAGCCACACCTACCCAACCCGGCGTCTACCTGATGCGGGACAAGGCGGG